>CAXUBD010000011.1:7759-19083 GCA_964249225.1 uncultured Verrucomicrobiota bacterium
GTCCGAGTTCAACAAAAACCCGCCGTTGGCTTCATAGCCGACGACGCGTTTGGCGCCGGCTGCGGTCGCCTGCATCATCGAGGCGATGACGAACGGCGAGCCAATGCGCGTGCGGCGGATTTCCGCAAACCAGCCGCATTTTTCCACGGCGGTGTTGCAGCTCACGGGCGTGCTGATGGAATCGGCCTCCAGAAATTTTGCGCATAAAATCCCCGCGATGTCGCCGCGCAGCCAGTGGCCGCGTTCATCGCTGATAAGCGGGCGATCGCTGTCGCCGTCGGCGGAAAGGATGGCGTCAAATTTATTTTCCTTCGCCCAGCCTTGCGCAAGATGCGCGTCTTCGGGGCGGATCGCCTCGGTGTCCACGGGAATGAATTTATCGGAACGTCCGAGCGGCATGACTTCCGCGCCGAGGCCGCCAAGGATTTTCACCAGCCCGTCGCGCCCGACGGCGGAATGCTGGTAAACGCCGACACGGAAACCCTTCAGCGCCTCGCGTTCGAAAAAATTCAAATAGCGCGCGAGGTAGTTTTCGCCGGCTTCGCCAAAAATTTTCCGCGCCGCAGAGTTTTTCCGCGCGAAATTTCCCGTGGCGAAAAACAGCGCGTCGTCAATCTCGACGGTCTGGGCGGCCATGCCGGCTTCGTCGTCCTTCAAAATTTCGCCGTCGGGTTTGTTAAACTTGATGCCGTTGCGGTCGTCGGGAATGTGGCTGCCGGTGACCATGATGGACGGGATTTTATTTTCCAGCCCGAACAGCGCGACGGCGGGCGAGGGGATTTTGCCGCAGTTGACGGCGCGATAGCCCAGGTCGTCGGCGGCGCGGCAGACGGCTTCCATGATGCGGTCGCTGCTGGGCCGGAGATCACCGGCGACGGCCACTCTTTCGCCCGCGTGTTTGAATGCGCCGCTGGCTTCGAGATATTGAAGAAAACCTTTGGTGTAGGCGTAGCAGACTTGGTCGGTCATGGCGGTCGCCAGCCCGCGCGCGCCGCTGGTACCAAACGCGACGCCGCTGTGCGCCATGAGTTCTTTGATGGAAATTGTCATTTCGTCATGCGTCTTATACAAAATCCCCGGCGGGACGGGAAATTTTTTTACGTGGAAATTTCACTGGTCCAAGCCGATGGCAAAGCGTGCGTACGAGCAGATCTGCGTGTCGGGTTGTTCCGCGATTGTGCCCGGGACAACCAGAAATCGAAACGTCCTTGCCAAAAAAATGTTCACGGAAACACGAGTCCGCATTGACATTTCGCATGGCAAGTGAAAACTTCTCACGCGCTCCATGAAGTTAATAGTAGTGTGACGCAAAAACCATCGTGGCTGAAAAAGACGATTATCTCTTGGATTTGCTGGTGGACCTCGGCTTCATCACCGCCGACCTGGTCGCGCAGGCGCGCATTGAGGCGCAGGCTTCCGGCGTGGGCGTGGTGGATTTTTTGGTGGCCAACAAGGCCATCCGCCCGGCGGACGTGACGCAGGCGAAGGCCGCGCAGTTCGGCGCGGAGGTCGTGCAGCTCGCCGGAATGCAACTTCCCGACGAGGTCATCGCGATCATCCCGCGCACGATGGCAAAAAAATACCGCGTCGTTCCGGTTTTCAAAACCGAGGGCAAAGTGGGCATCGCGATCGCCGATCCGTCCGACCTGAACACGATTGATTCGCTGACGCATCTGCTGGGCGCGGAGATCGAACCGCGCGTCGCATCGGAACAGGACATCGAAAACGCGCTCACCAAATATTATGGCGCGGATAAAAAAGGGATGGAAGACGGCGCGTTCAAGGACGTCATCCAGGAATTGACGGAGAGCAATGTCGAAGTGGGCAACGTTGAAGACGACGGCGGGGCCGTTGACGCCGACGCGCCGCTGATTCGCTTGGTGAATCAAATCATCGTGGACGCGTTCAAGCTGCGCGCTTCGGACATTCACCTCGAACCGCTGGCGAAAAGATTTCGTCTGCGTTATCGCGTGGACGGCGTGTTGCAGGAAATGAAAGCGCCGCCAAAACGCTTGCAGCCGTCCATCATCGCGCGGTTGAAAATCCAGTCGGGCATGGTCATCTCCGAACATCGCGTGCCGCAGGACGGACGCATCCAGTCGAAAGTCGGGACGAAGCTGATTGATTTGCGCGTTTCCTGTTTGCCGACGAATCACGGTGAAAGCATCGTGATGCGTATTTTGGACAAGGAAGGTTTGAAGCTCGGTCTGCCCGAACTCGGATTTTTTACGGACGACCAGAAAACTTTTGAACGATTGATCGCATTGCCGGACGGAATTTTGCTCGTGACCGGCCCGACCGGTTCCGGCAAAACGACGACGCTTTATTCCTGCCTCCATTTCATCAACCGGCCCGACCGCAAAATCATCACCGTCGAAGACCCGGTCGAATACGTTCTGGCCGGCATCAACCAGGTGCAGGTCAATGAAGTCGTCGGCCTGTCCTTCGCCGCCGCGTTGCGATCCATTTTGCGTCAGGCGCCGAACGTGGTGATGATCGGGGAAATTCGCGACATGGAAACGGCGTCCATCGCCATCAACGCGTCGCTGACCGGGCATCTGGTTTTTTCCACGCTGCACACGAACGACGCGCCCGGCGCGGTCACACGTCTCGTGGACATCGGCGTGAAACCATTTTTGGTCGCATCGTCCACGCGCTGTCTGATGGCGCAACGGCTCGTGCGGAAAATTTGCAAAAAATGCGTCGAACCGTATCAGCCGACCGACGCGGAAATCCGCGCGTTGAACCTGACGGCGGAAGACGTGAAGAGCGCGACGTTCCAACATGGGCGCGGCTGCGGCAATTGCAACAACACCGGGCATCGCGGGCGCATGGGCATCTTTGAAATTTTCGTGATTGACGACGAGGCGCGCAAATTGATTTACGACCGCGTGCCGACAACGGTGCTGCGCTCGCGCGCCTGCGAGATGGGCATGCGCACATTGCGCGAAGATGGCATCCGCAAAGTTTTGGCCGGCTTGACGACGCCGGAAGAAGTCATCCGCGCGACAGTCGGCGACGAGTCGTGAAAAAAGAAAGAATTAAAAATGAAGAATGAAGAAACAAAATTGATTCGGATGCCGAAGGTGAATTTCTTCATTCTGCATTCTTCATTCTGCATTTAAAATTTTATGTCTTATTCAATGTCAGATTTGCTGCAGCTGGTCGTGTCTGAAGGTTCATCGGATCTGCACATTCGCGTGGGCATCCCGCCGACGATCCGCGTGCACGGCATTTTGCACCGTGTCGAAGGGCCGCCATGCAAACCGGAAGACACGGAGGAATTGATGCGCAGTATTACTTCCGAGGAACATATTCAAAACATCCGCGAACGCGGCGGCGCGGATTTTGGTTTCGCGTTCGGCGATGCGGCGCGTTTCCGCGTGAGCGCGTTCAAGGAAAAGGGAAATTTCGCGATGGTGCTCCGGCAGATTCCCAGCAAGTTGCTGACGATGGAACAAATCGGCATTCCGCCGAGCGCGAAGGAACTGCTTTACAAACCGCGCGGCCTGATCCTTGTCACCGGCCCGACCGGTTCCGGCAAAACAACAACGCTCGCCTCCATGATCAACATCATCAACGAGGAACGCGAAGAAGCGCACATCATCACCGTCGAAGACCCGATCGAATATTATCACAAGCACAAAAAAGCCGTCGTCACGCAGCGCGAAATCGGCGTGGATGTGCCGAATTTCGCCGAGGCGCTGCGCCGTGCATTGCGGCAGGACCCGGATATTATTCTCGTCGGTGAAATGCGCGACTTGGAAACAATCGAAGCGGCGATCACGGCCGCGGAAACCGGTCACTTGGTTTTCGGAACATTGCATACGACCGGCGCGGCAAAAACCATTGACCGTATCACGAACGCGTTTCCGACGAACCAGCAGGAAATGGTGCGCATCCAGCTTTCCACGGTGTTGCAGGCGGTGATTTCGCAATTGCTCATCCCGCGCGTGGACAAGCCGGGCCGCGTCGCGGTGTTTGAGATCATGATCAACACGCCGTCCATCGCCGCGTTGATCCGCGACAACAAAACTTTCCGCATTCAATCTGACATCCAGACCGGCGCGAAATGGGGCATGGTCACGCTGGATTCATTTCTGTTGGAAAAATATCAGCAAGGGATGATCGCGCGCGAGGAAGTCATCACCAAGGCGCAGGACCCGGTGACGATGCAGGCGAAGTTGCAGGAATTGGAACTGGCGCAGGCCGTCACTTCAAAATCCACGTCTAAATAATTTTTTTCCATGTCCGAAGAAATCTCCAATCCGCTGCTGACGCTCATCAAAGAGCAGGGGATGATTGACGACCTGCAATACGAGGAAGTCATCGCCGAGCTCAAACGCAGCGCGACGCCGCCGATCCAGATTTTGCAGGACTTCGGCATCATGAAGCTCGACGACATCCTGCACGTGATGGCGACGAATCTCGGCACGGAAGTCGTCTCGTTGCGCGACCGTGACATTGCGCCCGAGCTGCTGCAAATCATTCCCGCTAAAGTGGCGCAGATGTATCGTTGCGTTCCGGTCGGGATCAGCGGCGGGGCGTTGCAGATCGCGCTGGCCGATCCGCTCGATCCGGCGCGCGCGGATGAAATCCAGTTCGCCGCCAAGCGCGACGTGCAGATCGTCGTGGCCGATCCGGCGGAAATTGAAAAAGCGATTGAACGGCTTTACGGACAGGAAGACAGCGGAAGTTTTTCAGACATCCTCAAGGAACTCGGTTCGGACGCGGAACTCGCGCGTGAAGCCGCCGCCGCTGGCGAAGGCGACGACGAAAAACTCATGGCCAACCTGGCCAACGAAGTGCCGATCGTAAAATTCGTCAACCTCGTTTTGCAGCAGGCCGTGACGGACCGCGCGAGTGACATTCATTTCGAGCCGTTTGAAACGGAATTTCGCATCCGCTATCGCGTGGACGGCGCGCTTTATGAAATGGCGCCGCCGCCGAAACATCTGGCATTGCCGGTGATCTCGCGTTTGAAAGTCATGGCGAATTTGAACATTTCGGAACGCCGTCTGCCGCAGGACGGGCGCATCACGCTGATGCTGAGCAATCGCCAGATTGATATGCGCATGTCCACGTTGCCGACGAAATTTGGAGAGTCGGAGGTGTTGCGCGTGCTGGATCGTTCGTCGGTGAATCTGGAGATCGAGTCGCTCGGTTTTCCAAAAACCGTTTTTGAATATGTGAACGAAGTGATCTTGCGGCCCAACGGAATTTTCGTCGTCACCGGCCCGACCGGTTCCGGCAAAACGACGACGCTTTATTCCTGCCTGCGCCGCGTCAACACCATTGATTCAAAATTGCTGACCGCCGAGGACCCGGTCGAATTCGACATTGAAGGCATCATGCAGGTCGCCATCAACGAGGCGTCGGGCATGACGTTCGCCAAGGCGCTGAAATCATTTTTGCGCCAGGACCCGGATATTATTATGGTCGGTGAAATGCGCGATCTGGAGACGGCGCAGATTTCCATCCAGGCCTCGCTCACCGGACACTTGGTGTTGAGCACGCTGCACACGAATGATTCCACGGGCGCCGTCACGCGCCTGGTGGACATGGGCGTGGAACCGTTTTTGATTTCCTCGACGCTGATGGCGGTGCTGGCGCAAAGGCTCGTGCGGACGATTTGCAAAAATTGCCGGACGCCGTTCGAGCCGACCGAAGGGCAGCTGGCGATGTTGAATCTTTCGCCGCACGATCTCGGCGACAAAGTTTTTCATTATGGCCGCGGCTGTTCGGTCTGCAACGACACCGGCTACAAAGGCCGCAAAGGCATTTATGAACTGCTCGTCGTCAGCGACGCGGTCCGCAATCTCATCAACGAACGCGCGCCGACGATTGTGCTGCGGCAAAAAGCCATCGAGCTGGGGATGGTGACGTTGCGCGAAGATGGCTTGCGTGGTATTTTCGAAGGAGACACCACCATTGAAGAAGTCGTAAAATACACTTAAACGCTATGCCTAAATATAATTACGTGGCACTGGATCAAAAGGGCGGCGAGACAAAAGGCACTTTGGAAGCCGCCAGCCAGAACGAGGCCATTGGCCGCGTAAAGGATATGCAATTGTTTCCGACCAAGATCACCGAAGCCGAAAAAGCGCAGGAAAAATCATCCGGTAAAAAAACTGCCAAGCCGGCAGTCAGGGGGAAAAAGGGTGGCATCAACATCAACCTGCGGATTCCCGGCCTCGGCGGAAAGGTGAAGCCAAAGGTGTTGACGACGTTCACCCGGCAATTGGCGACGCTCGTTGACGCCGGCCTGCCGCTGTTGCGCGGATTGCGCGTGCTCGAAAAACAGGAGCGCAACGCCACGCTGAAAAGCATTCTCGGCAAACTCGCGCTGTCCATCGAAGGCGGCAGCACTTTTTCCGAAGGACTTGCGCAGCATCCGAAAGTTTTCAACCGTTTGTTCGTCAACATGGTCAAGGCCGGTGAATTGGGCGGCGTGCTCGAGGTGGTTTTGAAACGGCTCGCGGAATTTTCCGAAAAGGCGCAGAAGATCAAAGGCAAGGTCAAGGCCGCGCTGTTTTATCCCATCGCCGTGATGATCGTCGCAATGGGCATCATGGTTTTGCTGATGTGTTTTGTGGTGCCGCAATTCAAAAACGTGTTCGGCGGCATGGGCATGAAATTGCCGGGCTTCACGCTGTTGGTCATGGGCATTAGCGACATCATCAAAAATCATATTCTGGAGACCTTAGGCGTCGCGGTGGTCGTGGTGATTTTGTTCATGTTGTTCATCAAGACCAAATTCGGACGGCTGGTGTGGGACAAAACGAAACTTAAAATGCCCGCCGTCGGGCCGGTCATCAGCAAGGTGGCCATCTCGCGTTTCTGCCGCACGCTCGGCACGCTGGTCAGCAGTGGCGTGCCGATTTTGCAGGCGTTGACCATCGTCAAGGAAACCGCCGGCAACGTCATCATCTCCAACGCCGTCGTCAAGGTTCATGAAAGCGTCAAGGAAGGCGAGACCATCACTGCGCCGCTGGAAGGTTCCGGCGTGTTTCCGCCCATGGTCGTCAGCATGGTGGACGTCGGCGAACAGACCGGCGCGCTGCCGGAAATGCTTTTGAAGATCGCCGACAATTACGACGAAGAAGTGGACAACGCCGTCGCCGCGATTTTTTTTTTTGTTTATGCGATCATGTTTATTTTTATGGCTGTATTCGTCGGCAGCATTGTGATCGCGATGTTCCTGCCGTTGATCCAGATGATCACCAATCTTAGCGGTGACGACAGCGGTGGCGGCGGAAAAGAATAGAAAATTAGTAATCGGAGCAAAAGAAACCCGCTTTTCAGCCCAAAGCTGAAAATAATTGACAAATGACCGCACTCATGAGTAAATACATTGTAATCACAATGCATGGGCGAATTATTTACAATTAACCCGCCGATATGGAGTTCGATTGGAATAATCCGCCTTTTGAGTTGGATGGTTCTTTGAATCAGCGGGAAATTGAAGAGTCCTTTGAAGATCCGTTTGCCGTGCGGCTGCTGCCTGATTCGCCGAGGTTTGGCGTGCAAGCGCGTTTTTTTAATTTGGGGATGTCGGCCAGTGGCGCCGGAATTTTCAGCGTGTATCGGACCAACGGCCGGTCGATCCGGGTTTTGCACGCTCGCGGATTTGAACCCGAAGAAAAATTTTTTTACCAGCGGAAAATGGATCAGACTCTTTCATGAATTTTTTCATCGTCCCGCTCGTCCTCATCTTAAAATCAAAATAAAAAATCGAAGATGAGAATGCGGATGAATTTGAAAACCGATGCGAACATTTGCCAACTGGGAAGAGGTGCCGATCTTCGACAGCGAAGACGCCGAGGCGCTGTTTTGGGCGGAGAACCGGCCGGACTTGCGCCTGATGGATGCCGCCACGGCGGGCAATGCCGAAGCGTCCGAGTCCGTGACCATCACGTTGCGGATTGATCCGCGGATGCTGGCGCGGATCAAGCGGGTGGCCCGGACGCGTTATCTGAATTACCAGAGCATGATCAAACAATGGTTAAGCGAACGAATGGAAGACGAATTGAAGGAACGATGAAACCGAATATGAAAAATTACCAGTCCGTCGAGAGCCGAAAGTCGAAAGTCGAGGGCCGGCAGAATGCCGCATCGCCGTTTTCTAGCTCTCGTCATTCGTCCCTCGACACTCGACCCGGCTTCACGCTCATCGAACTGCTCGTCGTCATCAGCATCATCGCCGTGCTCGCGGCGTTCACCATCCCGGTTTTTTCCGGCGTCAAGCGGCGGCAATACATCACGCACACCCAGGCGGAACTGGCGCTGCTGGAGACCGCCATCGAACGCTATAAATCCGCCTACGGCTTTTATCCGCCGGACAGTCCTAACAACGGCAACTCTCCGTTGGTCAACCAGCTGTATTATGAATTGGAAGGAACAACCTTTAATTCAACAACGGAATCATATACGACCTTGGATAGTAATGCGCAAATCAGCACCAACAATGTAGGCATAGCATTTAAAGTGGGCGGTTTTATCAATTGCACCAAATCCGCATCGGCGGAAGACACGGCGGCGGCCAGAAATTTTTTACCCGGTCTTAAACCAAGTCAATATAACATAGTCACAAACCCGTCGCCTGTAGGAGCAGCCGTCACAGTCCTCGTAAGTTCCGTCGGCGGGCCGGATCAAAATTACAAACCGTTCGGCGTGTCCGGCCTGAATTCATGGCGCTATAATTCTTCCAACCCGACGAACAATCCCGGCGCGTATGATTTGTATATCCAACTCGTGATTTCAGGAAAAACCAACCTGATCTGCAACTGGAGCAAGCAGGTCCAGCTAAACAGCCCGCTGCCCTGATTTTATGTCCAACGCAAAAGCCCAATCCAGTCGCCCCGTCCGCCGCATGGAGGTGATCTGGCTGGATTGCGTCTGGCATCCGCCAATTATATTGCGTCCGGATGAGGCGGGGCTTCTGTCGAACCGGTTTCGTTTCGCCGCGCCGCGCGGCGGCCGGCTCGCGCGGTCGCGCGCCCCGTCAAAATTTGCAAACTGCCTCACGCCGCGCGGCGCAAAGTCATTGCCGCAAGCCGTCCATTTGTGGCATACTCTTTCAATTTTAAGAACATGAAAAATTCTTTGGACCAATCGCGTCACCGTTTATGAAAATATTTTTTACCTTAAACTTCTTTGCATTGTTGATCGTAAATGTTTTTGGTCAACCTGCCTTTCCTTCTCCGGGAGACACGAACAGTTATGGCTCCGGCACAAACAGCTACTCTCCAGCATATACGGAGCCGGTGTTTTCATATCCGACCAATGCAACGCTATTATGGTATCTGGCCATGCCCAGTTCACCCGGTTACGGCTCTCTGTCTTTGTCACCGATTGGAACAAATGGAACCCTTTATATTCCCGTTACATCCGCATGCGCCGGTGATTGTGGTAACCCCGATGACGCTCTATGGTCCATAAATATTTCAGCTATCAATACTACCAATGTGAATTATCCTTCGCCTGTTGATTTTACGAATTGGGTAGATAGTTACAACGATTACGGTGATCAACTTACACCAGTAATCGGAGCGGATGGAACTATATATGGTTCGCTTTACGCTGGCATATTTTCGGCATTTAATCCGACAAATGGAGCAACACTGTGGGATTTTGAAACCCAAATAGGATCTTTATTCTTTCAAGGACAACCTTGCATTGGTAATGACGGAACAGTCTATATTACATGTGACAATTATATTTATGCTTTGACTAATGCATTTGGTCTCACTAATTTTTATTTTGCAAATACCAATCTTTATCCTTACGCGCTTACCAATGTCGGAATTAAATGGATTTATTATACCAACGCGGAAGACTTTAGAAAATCTTCGCCAGCCATTGGAAGCGATGGAACCGTATACGTTAATAGTGATCAAAATCAACTTTTTGCACTTAATTCAACAAATGGCGCTCTTAAATGGGTGACAGCGGCAATAAGCTTACCTGTTATAGGAAGGGGAGCCTCTACGCCTGCAATAGGTTTTGATGGATCAATTTATTTTGGAGCAGGGCATTATTTTTGCGCGATTAATCCCAATGCAACTGTAACAAATGGGATTATTGGTTTCAAATGGGTGTATACAGATGCAGAAACAAACAACTATGATACGTTTAATTGGAGTCCTGTCATAGGCTCTGACGGAACTGTATACGTTGAGATTGACGGCGACTGGATTGATGGATTAAGCAATCAGCTATTTGCCATAAATCAAACGAATGGTATTCCAAAATGGATTATTAATTTAGGGTTTGAGGGTGGTTATTCGTATGGAGCGGGAGTGGGATCAAATTACAAGAAAGGCTCCATTGCGATTGCCGCTGATGGGGAAATTTATTTGGCTGATTTGGACGGAACGCTTTATTCCTTTTCTCCCAGCGGAACTACGAATTGGACATACAATACGGGTTCTCTGGCACTAAATTCTCCCCTTATTGCTCCTGATGGCACATTATACGTTGAAACGGTTTTTGCAGATTCCTATCCTGCTTACGTCTACGCCTTTGCCGGTCCAGCGCCAATCTCTTGCAGCTCTTGGCCAGAAGGCGGAAGAAATGCTAGGCGAACGGCGGCAATGAGTTCAGCACATATCAGTTCTCCTTACATGACAACCAATGGTTTTCAGTTCACCATTTCGGGAAAGACTAATGTGCCAGTCTGCTCTTGTGCAACTTCAGATTTCATCTATTGGACAAACATGAGCCAGACAGTTTTGACAAACGGAACGGCAAATTATCTGGACACGCAATCCAGCAATTATCCATATCGTTTTTATCGCGCGGTGCCGCAATGATTAAAACACAATTTATGAAAACCATTTTTCCAACTTCACGCTGCCACGCATTCACCCTCGTTGAATTGCTCACCGTCATCGCCATCATCGCCATTTTGGCGGCGATGCTGCTGCCGGTGCTCTCACGCGTCAGGCTCACCGCGCAGAAAACGCAGGCTAAGTTGCAGATTCAAGACCTCGTCACGGCCATCCAAAAATATGATTCAGACTATGGCCGCTTTCCGGTTTCGCCCGGCGTGCAGGCGGCGGCGGGGACGGGCGATTTCACTTACCTTGGCAGTATTACTGCAGATACAACAAATTTTTCTCCGGCAGCATTTGCAAATTATGCGACGAACAATTCCGAGGTCATCGCCATTTTGATGGACATCACCAACACGTCGGTGACACCGGTCAACATGAACCACCAGAAAAATCCGCAGCAAACCATTTTTCTGAACGCAAAAATGACGGGTGACACCAACACCTGGCCGGGCGTCGGGCCGGATTTGGTCTATCGCGATCCGTGGG
>CAXUBD010000011.1:19093-20379 GCA_964249225.1 uncultured Verrucomicrobiota bacterium
TTCTAAATGTTCCTTTTGCCAGCGATACCAATTCCTCCGGAATCGGCCCAGATCTGGTGTATCGCGATCCGTGGGGCAATCCTTACGTCATCACCATGGATTTGAATTATGACGAGCAATGCGCCGATGCGGTTTATCATTTGTCGAAAGTTTCTGATGCTTCTGGTGGTCTGAACAAAAATCCCGGCTTTAATGGTCTAATCAATCCAAATGGCACCCCCGATAATTATCAATATCATGGCAAGGTCATGGTCTGGTCCGTCGGGCCGGACAAACGAGCCAATCCAAGTCTGTTCGCCACTGGGCCGCTTTCCGGCGTCAACAAAGACAACATTTTGAGCTGGCAGTGATGCGTCGTAACAAATTTTTTTGTGAAAGTCGCACGTCGTCAATCCGGGTTCACGCTGCTCGAACTGCTGGTCGTCATTTCGATCCTCGGCATCATCGCGGGACTGGCCGTGCCGGCGCTCAAAAATGTCGGCAAGTCGAACATCACCGTCAGCGCCTCGCGCCAGTTGCTGGATGATCTCGCCCGCGCGCGGCAGATGGCCATGAGCCAGCGCACGACCGTCTACATGGTTTTTTGCCCGACCAATTTCTGGCTGCCGAATTGGACGAGTTCTCTTACTTGGACCAGCACCATCGCCCCGGCGCAACTGACCGTCGTCGTCAATTTGAGCGACAAGCAATTGAGTGGTTACACGTTTCTCGCGCACGGCTCGGCGGGCGACCAGCCCGGGCAACATCTCTGGCGTTATCTCACTCCGTGGCAGAATTTGCCGGACTGCACGTTCGTCGCCCTGTGGAAATTTGCCACGGCGAGCAATTTTGTTTCCACCGTGACCGATCCGATTTATCCCACGCAGTTTTACAACGTGTATGGTTTTGCCACCAACAGTTTTCCTTTTCCCACGGCGACGAACCAGACCGTGAACCTGCCGTTTGTCGCGTTCAATTATCTCGGCCAGTTGACGTTTGACGGCCAGACGCTGGCCACGCGCGACGAATACATCCCGCTCGCGCAAGGCAGCGTGTCACCGGCGATTGATGTGCCGACCAAAGCCTTTGTGCTATCCGGTGCGCCGCAGGTCACGGAAAATCCGCCCGGCAACAGCACCAACCTCACCTATAACATCATTGACATTGATCCGCTCACCGGGCGCGCGGTTTTGCGGTTTCACAAGATGGGACCATGAAAATTTTTCGCACAAATTTTGGCGGCAATCCGGTGGGGGGGGGGGGGGCCGGGGGCCCCCCGTGGGGCGGGGGCACACGAGGGCGAGGCG
>CAXUBD010000011.1:20389-22137 GCA_964249225.1 uncultured Verrucomicrobiota bacterium
CCGCGCGCCTAAGTGGGCGCTATCAAACCACGTCACTATGGCTCGCGAGTACGCTCGCCCCACCAAACGCGTTCGGCTGCCGGCGCTCGGCCCTCGAACCTCGACCCTCGCCACGCTTCCGGTTTCACGATGATCGAGATTGCCATCAGCCTGGCCATCATCGGCATCGCGCTCGTCGGCATCATCGGCGTGCTGCCGCTCGGCATGAACGTGCAGCGCGACAACCGGGAGGAAACCGTCATCAACCAGGACGCGAGCGTTTTGCTGGAAGCCATCCGCAGCGGCGCGCGCGGGTTGAATGATTTGACCAATTACGTTTATGCGATCACAAATTATTGGACCTGGTATAATTCCGATGGCAGCGTACATAGCGCCAATGTGGATGGTTATAGTTACTCGGCATCACAAATCACAAAAATTACTTCATCACCGTTTTTCCCGATCACAAATGGTTTTCGCATCATCGGACTTTTGAGCACGCCGGAATATACAGACACCAGCGGTAACTTTCTGCCGATTCCCACGTTGTTCAACGTTGCCGGCTACAGCAATCACGTCGTCGCCTATGTTCATTCGATGAGTGGACCGGCGGTGGAAAAACCGCCGCAGGACAATCCGTTGTTGCAGGCGGATTCCTTCGGCTATCGCATCCTCTGCGTCAACGCGCCGGTGGCCCTTGATACGAACCTTTACAGTTTAGCGCTGTATCCTAATGGACCGCCCATTTCCAGCCGGCAGCTTGCCGCCAACCAGCATGAACTGCGGATGACGTTTCTCTGGCCGCAACAGCCCAACGGCAGCATCGGCGCGGGCCACCAGACATTCCGCACCTTGATCGCCGGCCAGGTCGCCACGACTTTCGACCCGTTCACGCCCGCCGTGAATTTGTATTTTTACCAGCCGCAATCGTTCACCAACGCACCGTGAAAAACGAAATGAAAATGTCGAGCGTCGAGCGTCGAGCGTCGAGTGCCACCCAATGGCGCGGCGCGCTCGACCCTCGACCCTCGACCCTCGACAATGCCTTCTCCCTCGTGGAAGTGCTCGTCGTCGTGACGCTGCTTTCGCTCATCGTGCTGGCGTTGATGGCCGTGTTCAACACCACGCAGCGCGCGTTCCGCGCGAGCATCACGCAGACGGACGTGCTGGAAAGCGGCCGCGCGACGCTGGATCTGATCACGACCGATTTGCGCGCGATGTCGCCGTCGGCGGGCGCGAGCAATTCCCTCGTCAACGTCTTGAACGGCTTTGTGCCGGTGAATTTTTATGCCAGCAACAATTTCAATTTGCAGCCGCTAGTGCAAACGATGACCGCAAGTCTCAACAATCCGCAGCGCACCAACGTGCTCGAAAACTTTTTCATCTTGAGCCGCGAGAACCAGACGTGGACGGGCACCGGTTATGTCGTGGATCCCAATTCATCCAATTCCGTCAACCCGCTCTACCGCTTTTCGACCAGCACCAACCTTCAGGCCGGCCCGGCGGGGTTATACACCAATTTTGCCTACCGCGTTCTTAATGCCAATTTCAATGGCATGAGTCATCTGATGGACGGCGTGGTGCATTTGACCGTGCGCGCTTATGACCCGAACGGTTATTGGATGACCAACACCTATAATTTTGCCGAACAAATCAGCACGAACAACAATGTCCTGTTCGCGTTTCCATCCTACGGCGAGGTCGGGTTTTACATGTTCGGCAACACCCTGCCCGCCTCGGTGGAGATTCAACTCGGCGTGCTCGAAGAC
>CAXUBD010000012.1:0-6655 GCA_964249225.1 uncultured Verrucomicrobiota bacterium
CGACGTGATCACCGCCGTCTCGGACGAGTTCCTCGTGCCGCCGCCGCGCGAGCCGGCCAAGCCCTCCGCGCCGCAAGCGCCAAAATTTATCGCCCCCACGAGCGGCGAAGTCATTATCATCAAGCCGCCGATTGTTGTGCGCGAACTCGCGGGGCAGCTCAAGCAAAAGCCATTCAAGATCATCGCCGATCTCATGGGGTTGAATGTTTTCGCGACGGTGAACCAGGCGATTGACGAAAAAATCGCGCAGCAGCTTTGCGCGAAATACGGTTTTCGTTTTGAAGTTGAAAAACGCGAACGCGGCGGCGGCGTCGTTCACGCGCCGATCAAGCAGATTGAACTCGACATCGAGGACAAGCCGGAACATCTCAAATCGCGCGCGCCCGTCGTCACAATCATGGGTCACGTTGACCATGGCAAAACGTCGTTGCTCGACGTCATCCGCAAGGCAAACGTCGCGGCGGGCGAAGCCGGCGGCATCACGCAGCACATCGGCGCTTACACGATTTCCGTGCCGCATCCCGAACGGAAAAAAGAACTCGCGCAAATTACTTTTCTCGACACGCCCGGCCACGCGGCGTTCAGTTCCATGCGCGCGCGCGGCGCGAACGTCACGGACATCGTCGTGCTCGTCGTCGCGGCGAACGACGGCGTCATGCCGCAAACGCTTGAAGCGCTCAACCACGCGAAAGCGGCGAAAGTTCCATTGCTCGTCGCGGTCAACAAGATTGATCATCCGAACGCGAACCCGATGAAAGTCCGCCAGCAGTTGCAGGACAAAGGCCTCGTGCCCGACGATTGGGGCGGCGACACGATTTTCGTGGACGTTTCCGCGCTGACAAAACAGGGCGTGGATAAATTGCTCGAAATGATTTTGCTTCAGGCCGATTTGCTGGAGTTGAAGGCGAATCCCGATCGCCTCGCCAAAGGCAACGTCATTGAATCCGGCGTCGAAGCCGGCGGGCCGACCGCGACGGTTCTGGTTCGCAAAGGCACGTTGCACGTGGGCGATGTGATTTTGTGCGGCGAACATTACGGCAAGGTTCGCGCGTTGATCAACGAAGAAGGCGAACGGCTCAAGGAAGCTGGCCCGTCTGTCGCGGTGAAAGTTCTCGGCTTGAACGGCGTGCCGGACGCGGGTCTGGAATTCAGCGCGGTCGAAGATGAAAAAGTTGCGCGCGATCTCGCCGAACAGCGCCGGCAGGAATTGAAGACGCAGGATTTGGACAATCGTTCCAAGGTCACGCTGGAAAATTTATTTGCCTCGCTCGAAGCCGCGCAGAGCAAAGTTTTGAAGGTGGTCGTGAAAGCCGACACGCAAGGTTCGGTCGAGGCGATTGTCGAGGCGTTGAAAAAAATCGAGGCGGAAAAAGTTTCGCTCGAAATCATCCACAGCGACGTCGGCACGATCACCGAAAACGACGTGGCGCTGGCGTCCGCGTCGAGCGCGGTCATTCTCGGTTTTCACACGCGGCTCGACAGCACCGCCGCCGAGAAGGCGAAACACGCCGGAGTGCAAATCAAACTTTACGCGATCATTTACGAATTGATTGACCAGGTGAAAGATTCGATGGCCGGATTGCTCGAGCCGGACATCAAGGAAGTCGTCATCGGCTCGGCGGAAGTGCGGCAGATTTTTGAATTGTCCAAGGGCGTGCCGGTCGCCGGCTGCATGATTTCCAGCGGCCGCATCGTGCGCGGCAAGGTGCGCGTGCGCCGCCGCAAGGATGTGATTTACGAGGGCATTTTGCAGTCGCTCCGCCGTTTTCAGGACGAGGTCAACGAAGTGCGCGCCGGCATGGAATGCGGCATCCGCATCGAAGGCTACAGCGATTTTCAAGTGGGCGACGCCATCGAATGTTACACGATTGAAAAAGTGGCGGCGAAATTATGATTTGTTGAATGGTTGAATCGTTGAATTGTTAAATCGGTTCGACAATTCAACGGTTCGACAATTCAACGGTTCGACAATTCAACGGTTCAACAATTTAACATTTCAACAAAATGCCAAATCTCCGACATGAACGCGTGCGCGAACTGTTGAAGCGCGAAATCGGCGAGGCCATCCGCCGTGAATTTCACGTCAACGACGTCGGCCTCATCAATGTCAACGACGTGAACGTTGGTGGCGATCTAAAATCAGCCGTCGTGTTCATCAGCATTTTCGGCAACGCCGACCAGCAGAAACGCGGCCTGCAACTCCTCAACGAACATCGCATCCGCCTTCAAGGACTTGTCGGCCGCTCCGTCGTTTTGAAATTCACGCCGACGCTGAAATTTGTGATTGACGATTCCATCGTGCGCGGCAATCGCGTTTTGCAGATCATCGAGGAGATTGAAAAAACCTTGCCCGCCGACGAATTGGAAAATTAAGCCGTGAAAAGTTATCCCAAAATCATTGATCGTATTCTCGACGTCATCCGCGAACATAAAACGTTTTGCGTAGTCGGCCACGTTCGTCCCGACGGCGATTGCATTGGCTCGCAACTCGGCCTCGCGCTCGCCTTGCAAAACGAAGGCAAAAAAGTCACGGTTTGGAATCAGGATTCCGTCCCGGAAAAATATAAATTTCTCAACCCCGACAAAATTTTTGAAAAACCGAAGCACGGCGAAAAATTCGACTGCGTCATCGCGACCGATTGTGCAAGCTTCGAGCGGCTCGGCAAAGTCGGCGAGTGCATCGGCGACCGGAAAATTTTGATCAATATTGACCATCACGAAAGCAATCCGCGCTACGGCGACGTGAACTGGGTTTCGCCGCGCGAGCCTTCGACCGGCGAATTGATTTTCCGCCTGCTCAAAGTCGCGCGCTGGCCGATCACCAAACCGATCACCGATTTGCTGTTCACCGCGATCTCGACGGACACCGGCTCGTTTCAATATCCCACGACGCGGCCCGGCACGTTTCATACCGGCGCGGAACTCGTCACGCGCGGCGCGGACTTGGCGAAAATTGGCAACGAAGTTTATCAATCATATCCGCTCTCGCGCGCGAAATTGCTCAAGCACGTTTACAGCAAATTTCGTCTGGGTGCCGCCGACCGCATCGCGTGGTTCTGGCTGAAGCAAAAAGATTTCAACCGCACCGGCGCGGAAAGCGACGACACGGAAGGTTTGATTGACCACATTCGCGCGATTGAGCCAGTCGTCGTCGCGTGCGTGTTCGAGGAAATCGGGCCGGAACTCACGCGCATCAGCCTGCGTTCGAAAAATCCCGACGTGAACGTGAACGAAATCGCCGCGCAATTTGGCGGCGGCGGCCATCCGGCGGCGGCGGGCGCGCGCATCGTCGGCAAACCCTTGTCGGTGCAGCGCAAAGTGATCGCCGCGATCAAAAAGGCGTTGAACGCCGCAAAATGAAAATGCTCAAGATTCTTTTCATTGAGAATCATTCTATTTTTGCACAGCAAGCCATAATCCATTTTTTGTCCGCGCATCAAGTAACAGTTGTGCCAAGTTTGTCGGCGGCTCGTTTCAATTTGGTTGCCAATCAATATGATCTTTTACTGATTGATTACGACTTAGATGATGGAAAAGGCGAAGAACTTGTTCGAGAATTACGCGAAACTGGGAACAAAATTCGCATTATTGGAGTTTCAGCTCGTGAAGAAGGAAACGTTGCTTTGCTTCACGCTGGAGTTGACGCGATCTGTAGCAAAATGGAATTTAATCGGATTCAAGAATTGATTTAATCATGCAAGATTTTTCCTCGCTCGACGGCGCGATTCTCGTTGATAAACCCGCCGGCCCGACGTCGCACGATGTCGTGGACGCGATCCGCCGCCGTTTTCAGATCAAAAAAGTCGGCCATTGCGGCACGCTCGATCCGAACGCCACCGGCCTGCTCATCATCGTGCTTGGTCGCGGCACAAAACTTTCCGAACGCTTGATGGGCGACGACAAGGTTTACGAAGGCACGATTAAATTCGGCGAGGCCACGAATAGCTACGACGCCGACGGCGAAATTCTCGAAACGAAAATGGTTCCGCCGCTGACGCTCGAACAATTGAACGAAGAATCCGCGAAATTCATCGGCGATCAGATGCAGATGCCGCCGATGGTTTCGGCCATCAAAATGAACGGCGTACCGCTTTACAAACTCGCGCGCAAGGGCATCGAGGTCGAGCGCGAGCCGCGTCTGATTCACATTTACAATTTTCGTTTCACGAATTATTCCGCGCCGCTCGGCGAATTCCGCGTCGCGTGCACGAAGGGCACTTACATCCGCAGCATCGCGCACGACCTCGGCCAGAAGCTTGGCTGCGGCGCGCATCTGGACACGTTGCGGCGCAGCGAGTCGGGGAAATTTTCCGTGGCGGACGCCTTGACGCTCGACGCGGTTTTGAAATTGCCGACGACGGAACTGGAAGAAAGAGTGATGCCGTTTTTGAAACTGGTGGCAGCATGAAATGAAAGCTCCAAGCTCCAACCTCCAGCCTCCAGAGAAGCACCAATCACCAAGCTTTAATGAATCGTGCGACAACCGGCGCGTTGTTTGGAATTTGAATTTTGGAATTTCTCTGATGCTTGGTGCTTGGATGTTGGAGCTTTTCCTCCCGTGAAAATCATTCATGCCGCAAACGAATTCGCCAATGGTAGCCGCAAGGTCTGCCTGGCCATCGGCGTTTTTGACGGCGTGCATCTCGGCCATCAGCAAATTCTCCGCCAGACGATTGCCGACGCGCGGCAGCATGATGCGATTGCGATCGTTCTCACTTTTGATCGTCATCCGAATTCCATCGTCGCGCCTGAGCGCGTGCCGCAATTGATTTATTCGCTGCCGCAAAAATTGCGCGCGATTGGATCGCTCGGCACGGAGGCTTTGCTGCTGATTTCCTTCGACCAAAAATTCAGCGAGCAGACCGGCGAGGAATTCATCCGCAGTTTGATGTGCGATTTTGGAAAAGTTCATAGCATTTGTGTCGGCGCAAATTTTGTTTTCGGCCACAAGCGCAGCGGCGATGTCGCGTTGCTGAAAAAGCTCGGCGGCGAAATGAATTTTGCCGTTCACGGATTGGCGGCGGTTTCGCTGGATGGGCAGGTCGTCAGCAGCACGCGTATCCGCGAGGCGATCCGCGCGGGCAATCTCGACGCCGCGCGCCAGATGCTAGGACGCGCTTACGCGATTTCAGGCAGGGTAATCGAAGGCGACCGCTTGGGCCGCCAGCTTGGTTTCCCGACGGCGAATTTGGACGCCGCCGGTTTGGTTTTGCCGCCGAACGGCGTTTATGCCGGTTTCGCGAACTTGGAAAAAAAATCTTTTCGTGTCGCGCTCAATATCGGATTGCGACCGACGGTAGCTTCGGCCAAACCGGAATTGCGCGTCGAGGCGCACTTGCTGGATTTCAGCGGCGAGATTTATGGCGCGGAACTGGAGGTCGAAATCGGCGAAAAATTGCGTGACGAGCGCAAGTTTGGATCGCCGGCGGAATTACGCGAACAAATTGAGCGCGACGTGGCCGCAGTGCGGGCAATGAGTTGAGTGGAACGTCAAGACGATTGTTTTTAAGGCATTTAAGGGCAAATCCGCGCCGCCCTGTCGTTATTATACTGGCTGGTGAATTTGAGATTCTGCTTGAAATTCCTGCAAAAGGGGCTAGGATAAAACCTGCGTCAGTCTTCTGGTTTCATAAGTCTCCAAGATTCACACGAGTGAATATGAGGGATTTTTGTCGGAAGCCGTCGCGTTTCGCCGGCAGAGCCGTCGGTATTTCTCTGAACTGAAGCGATTGATTTAGGTCTATAATTTATGTTGAATCGAAAAAACACGCCGCTGAAAAGCGCGGCGCGCAGCGGAAAAAGCGCCAAGCCCAAAACGGCCCCTGTCCGCCGGCGTTTTGTGATTTCCAATCCGCGGCGCGACACGGCCAAAAACGCGGAAACGAACGGGAAATCAAAATCCCACACGGCGACTACTATCGCAACGGCCGCCCAAAAATTACCGACGAACGGAAACACGCTCGCGCCGGCCGCCGCGCCGGGTCAGTCCAACGTGGATTTGACCGAGACGATCAAGACGCTGCTGCATCTTTCGCAAGAACACGGCTACGTCACTTACGACGACATTAACGACGTGCTGCCGGACAATTTGAGTCCCGAAGACCTCGACGTGTTGCTGACCAAGTTGCGCGGCCTGGACGTGGAGATCGTCATGGATCAAGCCGAGGCGGAACGTTCCGAGCGCAAGCAGCCCGAACAACCGCAGCAGGAGGAAGTCGAAGAAGATTCGCGCCTGGAGATCCTGGACGACCCGGTCCGCATGTATATGAACCAGATGGGCAAAGTTCCGTTGCTCACGCGCGAACAGGAAGTCGAGATCTGTAAAAAAATCGAGGAAGCCGAAGTCGCGATGAAAGCCATCGTTTACGGCCTTGGTTTCACGGCGAAGGAGCACATCGCCATCGCGGAAAAACATTTGTCCGAGCCGCCGAAGGAGCGTTTTGACCGCGTCATCGTTGACAAAAAATCGCCAACCGCGAAGGCCATTTGCGCGATTTGCGCAAGCTCATCAAAAAAATCCGCGCCTTCGACCAGAAAGTGGACGAAAAATATTTTGCCTGGCAGAAAGCCCAGCAAAAAAGCCGCAAGGAAAAACTGGCGCGCGAATTGAAAAAAATGAGCGCGAAGGTGCAGGAAATGTTCATCAAGTTTTTCT
>CAXUBD010000012.1:6665-8610 GCA_964249225.1 uncultured Verrucomicrobiota bacterium
CAAATTTTATTACAAGCAGAAAGTCGTCGAGGAAATGATCGTCGTCGCCGGCAACATCCACGAAAAATTCCAAGCCAGTCTGCGGCACGTGCAGGAACTCGAAGCGTTGCGCACGACGGCGGAACGCCGCACGGCCATCGAAGCCGAGCAGGCCAAGGTCCAGACGCTCGAACAGTTCGTGCGGATGCCGCGCGATGTTTTTTTCAAGACGTTCGGCGAACTTAAAGCCGCCGCCGATCGCGGCTTGAAAGCCAAGACGCACATGGCCGAAGCCAATTTGCGCCTCGTCGTTTCCGTCGCCAAAAAATACACGAACCGCGGCCAGTCGTTCCTCGATTTGATTCAGGAAGGCAATATCGGTTTGATGAAAGGCGTTGAGAAATTTGAGTATCGCCGTGGCTACAAATTTTCCACTTACGCAATCTGGTGGATTCGGCAGGCCATCACGCGCTCCATCGCGGACCAGGCGCGCACGATTCGTATTCCGGTTCACATGATCGAGATCATGAACAAACTCTGGCGTGCGCAGAAACAATTGACGCAGGAGCTTGGCCGCGAACCCACGCCGGAAGAACTCGCGGACGAAATGCACATGCCGGTCTCGCGAATTCATGCATTACTGAAAATGGCGCAGCAGCCGGTTTCGCTGCACGCGCCCGTCGGCGATGACGGCGACGTGAGCGTCGGCGATTTCATCGAGGACAAGTCGGCGGAAAATCCTTCCGAAGTGACGAGTTACAGTCTGCTCCGCGAAAAATTGAGCGACGTGCTGACGACCTTGACCGAACGCGAACGGAAAATTCTCGAGATGCGTTTCGGCCTGCTCGACGGTTACGAACGCACGCTTGAAGAGATCGGCAAGATGTACAACGTGACCCGCGAACGCATCCGGCAAATCGAGGCGAAAGCTTTGCGCAAATTGCGTCATCCGACGCGCGTCCGCCATCTGCAGGGCTTCCTTGAAACTGCTGAAATTGCTTAAAAGCTGGAATTCAAAAAACGCGCCTCGGTCGAGGCGCGTTTTGCGTTTGCAATTAACATTGAACCGGATGCGCGACTCTTTTAAGCTGCCAAGCTATTTTTATGGCAGCACAATGGAAACCCATCCAACGCGAAATCAACCCGCGAATCGTCTTCGCGCGGCGATAAAATGATCGCCGCGCTTCGCAGCGAAAATCCATGCTCACTCTTTCCAGCATCAGCAAATCCTACGGCGGTCGCGTCTTGTTCGACGACGTGACGCTTCAGGTCAACCGTCAGGATCGCATCGGTCTCGTCGGGCCGAACGGCGCGGGCAAGTCCACTTTGTTTTCGATGATCCTTTCCGAGGAATCGCCCGACGACGGCAAGGTCATGTTCGAGCGCAACGTTTCCATCGGCTACCTGCCGCAGGAAAGCGAACCCGCCGGCGACGAAACCGTTATCGAACTCGCCACCGGCCTCACGCCCGAACACACGAAACTTCGCCGCATCATCAAGGCGTGGGACGCGGACCATCCGGTCGAATCGTCGCATCCCGAAGAAATCCACGACAACGTCCACGACCGTTTCAACGAACTCGGCGGTTATCTTTTGGAAGTGAAGGCGAAGCAAATCCTCCACGGCTTGAGTTTTCGCGAAAAAGATTTCGACCGCCCCGCGCGTGAAATGAGCGGCGGCTGGGTCATGCGCGCGCACCTCGCGCGATTGCTTGTGCAGGAGCCGGATTTGCTCATGCTCGACGAGCCGACGAATCATCTCGACCTCGAGGCATTGCTGTGGTTTCAGGATTATCTGAAAAATTATCCCGGCGCGATTCTGATGATTTCGCATGACCGCGAATTTCTAAATCACCTCGTCGGCAGCATCGTGGAAATCCGGCAGAGCAAACTGATCCGTTATCGCGGCAACTACGATGAATTTCTCGTCCAGCGTGAAGCCGCCGAAATGCAACAACTCGCCGCCT
>CAXUBD010000012.1:8620-10731 GCA_964249225.1 uncultured Verrucomicrobiota bacterium
GCTGATGGATTTTGCGAATCGTTTTCGCGCGAAAGCCTCCAAGGCCGCGCAGGCGCAAAGCAAATTGAAACAAGTCGAGCGCATGGAAAAAATCGAAGCGCCGACTAACACAGATCGTAAAATTGGTTTCTCGTTTCCGCAACCGCAACGCAGCGGCCAGAAAGTCATCACGCTCGAAAACATTCACCAGGCTTACGGCGAAAATGTCGTTTATCGCGGAATTGATTTTGTCGCCGAACGCGGCCAGCGCACGGTGCTCGTCGGCCCGAACGGCGCGGGCAAATCCACATTGCTGAAAATTCTTGGCGGCGTTTTGCCGCCGCAGTCCGGCTCGCGCGAACTCGGTCACAACGTCAAGGCCGGCTACTATTCGCAGTATCGAGTCGAGATGCTCGACCTGACGCGCACCGTGATGGAAGAAGCGCTCGACACGCCGTCGCGCGTCACGGAACAATTCATCCGCACGCTGCTCGGCAGTTTTCTTTTTCGCGGCGACGACGTTTTCAAAAAAGTCAGCGTGTTGAGCGGCGGCGAAAAAAGCCGGCTCGCGCTCGTGAAACTATTGCTCGATCCGCCGAACCTGCTGCTCATGGACGAGCCGACGACGCATCTCGACATGAACAGCATTGACGCGCTGCTCTACGCGCTGGATCAATTCGAGGGCACGCTCGTTTTCATCAGCCACGATGTTTATTTCATCCGCGCGCTGGCCAAGCATGTTGTCCACATCAACGCCGGCGAACTCACACATTATCCGGGCGATTACCAATACTATCTCGACAAGACCAAAGCCCTGTCCGCCCGCGCCGCGCTGACTTCCACCGGGAAGGAAGGCGTGTCGCCGTCCGAAAATAAAAATTCCGTAACGCCGCCCGCGCCCACGCTTAATCGCAAGGAACAAAAACGCCTTGAAGCCGAGCAACGCCAGGCGCGCTCGAACGAACGCAAGCATCAGCAGCAAAAAGTTCACACGCTCGAAAAACAAATCCAGGCGTTGGAATTGCGCCAGCAGGAATTGACCGCCGAACTGGAAAAGCCCGAGGCTTACGACCATCCCGCGCACGCGATGAAAATCAACCGCGAACTCGCGGGCATCCCGCAACACCTCGCCGACCTGACCGCGCAATGGGAAGCCGCCGCTACGGAGTTGAACGCCGCGAATTCTTGAAATTTTTATTTCGCCGGCGCGTTCGTTGAAGTTGCGTTCACCTTGATCAAGCCTGCCTTCACGAACGGCGCGAGGTAGTCGCCGTAGCCTTTCGCGGCCATTTCTTCCACGGGAATAAATTGCAGCGACGCCGAGTTGATGCAGTAACGCAAGCCGCCCTTGTCGCTCGGGCCGTCGTCGAAAACGTGGCCGAGATGCGAATCGGCCACCGTCGAGCGGACTTCAGTGCGGCTCATGCCATAGGAATTGTCCGTGTGCTCGACCACGTCCGTGCCGTTCAGCGGCACGCTGAAACTCGGCCAGCCGCAGCCGGAATCAAACTTGTCCAGCGAGCTGAACAGCGGCTTGCCCGAAATGATGTCCACGTAAATGCCCGGCTTGTGATTGTCCCAATACTTGTTGGCGAACGCCGGTTCCGTCGCGCTGTTTTGCGTGACGGCGAATTGCTCCGCGGTCAGTTTCTTTTTCAATTCCGCCACGTCGGGTTTTTTAAAATTGCTCATGTTGGTTAGTTGATAGATGGGAAGGTTTGTTTGTTCGGCGCGGCCCGCGTTGTGAGTCATGGCAAAAATGCCCGCCGCCAACAAAGCTGCGCCTGCGATTCCGGCAATTTTTATCGGTTGCATGATGGTTTGAAGGCCTGACAGCGATTGTTGTTCAAAGAACAGTCGCGCGCCGATTAGAAGTTAAAGCAAAAAAATTATTTTTCCGCCATCGCGCGTCCGGCCAGCCAGCCGGTCGTCCACGCGGATTGAAAATTAAACCCGCCGGTGATGCCGTCAATGTCCAGCACTTCACCGGCGAAAAAAAGTCCGGGACAGATTTTGCTTTCCATCGTCTTGAAATTCACCTCGTTCAATTTCACGCCGCCGCACGTCACAAATTCGTCCTTGTTCAAACTTTTGCCAACGACGGAAAATTCCGAGCGCGTGAGCTGCTGCAC
>CAXUBD010000012.1:10741-14536 GCA_964249225.1 uncultured Verrucomicrobiota bacterium
CCACCCACGCTTTCGAACATGGCCCGTGGCCGCGCATGAAGCAGGCCGAGCGCGTCGGCATCCAGCTCAAGGAAATTCCGGGTACGGATGATCTCGACGCCGCGACCAAGAGCCTGATCCTTGAGCGCACGCCGCCGCACGTCACGAACTCGTCCTTGTTCAAACTTTTTCCGGTCACGGGAAATTCCGCGCGCATTAATTGTTGAATCAACTTATGCTGCGCTGCGGCTGAAAGCGCCGACCAACGCGTTTCGCGCGCGATACCGGACGCCAAAACCAGTTGCTCCCAGAGTCGCGCGGGCAACGGCGCGACGGGAAAATTGACAACCAACTTTGCCGGCTGCGATTTTCGCCGCGCCGAAAATTCCGCCGCGATCATTTCTTCGTTTAACTGCGGCAGCCAGTTTATTTGCAACGTGAAATTGTAATTTCTGTCATGCAACTCGCGCGCACCCCACGCGGACAAACGCAAGATCGCCGGGCCGCTCAAACCCCAATGCGTGACGAGCAACGCGCCGCGTTCGCGCAATTTTGTTTCGGGAATGAACGCCTCGACTGATTCCAAAGAAATTCCGGCAAGCGCGCGCAGCCACGGCGTCGCGATGTGAAACGTGAACAACGACGGCACGGGCGGTTCGAGCGTGTGGCCAAGCGAAACGGCCAATTGTCCGAGCGCCGGCGTGCGGCAACCGCCCGTGGCGAGAAGTAATTTATCGCACGATAAGTTTTCGCCGCTGGAAAGTTTGAGTTCATATCCTTCGCCGGATTTTTTGACGACACTTTCCGCGCCGCAATTCGTCCACATTTTTATTCCCGCATTGCGCGCCGCGTTGAGCAAACAGTCAATGATTGTCTGCGAAGAATCCGTTGTCGGAAACATCCGCCCGTCGTTTTCGGTTTTTAATTTCACGCCGCGTTGTTCGAACCACGCGACGGTGTCGCTCGCCTGAAATTGTCTGAACGGCGCGATCAAGGCGCGTTCGCCGCGCGGGTAACGCGTCGTGAGTTCGCGCGCGTCGAAGCAGGCATGCGTGACGTTGCAGCGGCCGCCGCCGGAAATTTTCACCTTCGCCAGAAATTGCGGCCCGCGTTCGAGCAAAATAATTTCCGTTCCCGGCGCGGACTCGGCGGCGGTGATGGCGGCAAAAAATCCCGCCGCGCCGCCGCCCACGATGACGATGCGCGGAGGGTTCATGGTGTTTGGCAGATGTTGAAAAACGCCAGCATGGACGGGCAGAATCCACTTTGCGGCGCCGAAACTCAAGATTTCGCGAAGACAATTTGCGGACTGGCGCAGAAATTTTGATTTGGTAAGCTGCGCGCAAATCAGAGGAATGAATTTATGGCTGCGAAAATACAAATACCCGAGGAACTGAAAAAGGACCTGCCGCCGACCAAGTGGGGCAAAATTTTGGGCGCGACGCCCGTCATCATGGCCGTCATCGCGACGATGCTCGCGGGCTTGGCGTCGAGTGAGATGACCCATGCGCAATACGACCGCTCGCTTGCCGCGCAGCTTCAATCCAAGGCCGGCGACCAGTGGAGTTATTATCAGGCGAAAAAACTTCGCAGCGCGGTCGCACACAACACGCTCGATCTGCTGGCGGCGACCAGCGACGTGCAATCTTTGGATGCGGCAATTTTATCAAACGCGGATGCAGCGACCATCGCTGCGTTCACGAAAAATGAATTGCCCGCCGCTGCGCCGGCCAAGTTTGCCGCCAACGTCCAGACTGCGCTCGAAGCCGTGGAAAATTCAAAACCGGAAACGGAAATCACCGCCGACCTCGCCGACGTGAAAGACGCCGACCTCGACGCCGCGCTGAACGCCGCGACGCAGGCCGCGCTGGATTTTGACAACGCCACCAAATCCATCAACAAAACCTCGGACAAGCTTGACGAGACTTTGGCGTCCGGCGACAAAATTAATTTCCGCAGTTTTTCCGCCGCGCGGCTGCGCTACACCGCCGCGCGTTACGACGCCGAGTCGCGTCTGAACATGTCGGTCGCGGGCGTTTATGAATTGCAGGTGCGCAAGAGCAACATTTCGGCCGAGCGGCATCGCCAGCGCAGCGGGAAATTTTTCTACGGGATGCTCGGCGCGCAACTGGCGGTGATCATCGCCACGTTCGCGATCGCGGCGCGGCAGCGGAATTTTCTGTGGTCGCTCGCGGCCGCGGCGGGCTTGATCGCGGTTTCGTTTGCGGCCTACGTTTATGTTTATGTTTAGCAGAAGGCGCGGGAATTTTTTATTTTCCAAATGCATTGAACCAGACCGGGCAACATGAAGAACGGATTGAAAAACATCTGCGCGCTGCTTTTCTTTTTCATCCTTCGCCGCGTGGAGCGTAATGTGCCGGTCGAGAGAATTTATTCACTGTTGAAACCGTGCTTGCTGGCGCGGGCCGCGCTGAACACCACTTTCAAAAATCCGCGTCCGGGCGTGCCGTTGCCGGAGGGTCTGGACATGGTTTGGACGCGGGAGGTTGCGCGGCAAAGGCGCATGAGCAGATATCTGAACCAATGCGTCCAGTATTTTCAGGAGCGGCTCGCGGAAGCGAGATGGAGAAATCATTGCCGCATCACCGGCCTCGACCGGCTGCAGGCGGCGCGGCAAAACGGACGTCCGGTCGTGCTGGCGTTCTGCCATTTCGGCCCGTTTTTTCTGCTGCGAACGTGGCTGCGCGCCGCAGGCGTTCCTGTCGCAACCCTCCTGGCCGGAAAAGCGGCAGATCGCCCCGAGTTGATGCAGCGCGCGGACCGGTTTGCGCCGTTCCGAAAAGTTCCGACTGTATTTTATCGAAATGAATTGAGGGCGGTGACGGAATTTTTGGCGCTGGGCAATCCGCTGTTGATCGCGCTGGACGATCCGGCCGGCAAGCAAATGGACCTGCCGTTTTGCGAAGGCTGGAATTTTCGCATGGCCGCGGGCGCGGTGCGGCTGGCCATTCGCCATCAGGCGGAATTAATCCCCTGCTCCATCATTGACGAAGGCTGCTGGCATTTCCGCATCGAACTCGGCCGCCCCGTGCCGCGCGAATTTTTGACTATGGACTCCGGATGGAACCGTGCCGGAAAACATTTGCTGGATGAAATGCTCCCGCTTTTTCACGCGCACCCCAAACAGTGCGGAAAAAACCTGGTCCGGCGCCTGCAGAAAAATTCCTCCAGCACCGCCATAAAATCAATCGCATGAGCGCTTCCCTGCTGGCCAGTTTGCTGCGCGACAATCCCATTGTCGTGACCGGCATGGGTAGTTTCAGCGCGGCGGGCGGTTCCGTGGAGGCATTGTGGTCGGCGGCCATCGCCGGTCAAAGTCCCGCTGCGTGGCGCGAGTTTGCGGTCGCGAAAGAAAAGGTGCGCTTCGCCGCGTGCAGCGCGCCCGAACTGGATGCTTCGCGGCCGGAATTGCATCCGGTCAGAAAAATGGACCGTTGCGTACAAATGGCATGGCTCGCGGCCAGCCAGGCGTGGAGCCAGGCACGGCTCGGCCGGGTTTATCCGCCGACCCGGATCGGCATCATGGTCGGTTCGTCGCGCGGGCCGCTCGGCAAGGTGGAAGAATCTTTTGACCCGTCCAACCGGCACAGGCCGCTGCCTTCGTTGTCCGCCAACAGCACCTTCGCCGCCCTCAGCGGCGCGCTCGCGCAGCCGTTCAAATTGAAAGGACCCGGCGCGACCATTTCGGCGACGTGCGCGTCGGCGGCGTTTGCCATCGGCCTGGCGGCGGAACAAATTTTACTTGGCAAGGCGGACGCGATGATAGCCGGCGGCGCGGAGGCTCCGTTGCGCCTG
>CAXUBD010000012.1:14546-21980 GCA_964249225.1 uncultured Verrucomicrobiota bacterium
GGCGTGCTGGGTTTTCATGAAGAAGCCCATCGAACCTGCCGTCCGTTTGACGCCACCCGCAACGGACTTGTGCTGGGCGAAGGCAGCGCTTTTTTAATTCTAGAATCAGAGCGCGCCGCCGCGGCCCGGCGCGCCACGGCTTATGCAAAATTGACCGGCTGGGCTTTCAGCCTCGATGATTCCGGTCGCGCGGGAGTTCACGAAGACGGTTCGGGTCTGCTGCAAGTCATGCGGCAAGCTTTGCAAACCGGCGGCCTCGACCCGGAACAAATTGATCACATCAACGCCCACGGCACCGGCACGATAATGAACGATGCCGCCGAAGCCGCCGCGATCAAAAAATTATTTGGCAACCGCGCGGCTTTGGTTCCCTGCATTTCTACAAAACCGATCACCGGTCATTGTCTCGGCGCGACGCCGGCGATTGAAGCCGTGCTTTGCGTTGAGGCGTTGCGACGGCAGCAAATCCCGCCCACGGCAAATTGTTCGCAGCCCGACCCGCTCTGTCCGATCAACGTGCAGCCGTATTCTGCGCAAACCGCCAAGCTCACGAACGTAATGTCCAATTCGCTCGGCTTCTGGGGCTACCATGCGGCGCTGATTTTTTCAAAGATGGAATGACGGTGACTGTTTCACGAAGCCAGCTTTGAAATCACACGACCGGCGCCGCTTGGCTGGCGCGGCTCGTCAGGCGGAATTTTCCGGAAGCGGCGGGAACCAGAACCGGCATCACCTCGGTTTTGATTTCGGCGGAACTTCCCAGCAATGCTTCCAACTGCGCAGTCACACGGCGCAATTCTTTTTCCGTCGGCCCGATTCCGTCCGGCACGAAACGCAAGACGCAACCGCCGTTTTCGTCCTGGCGTAATTCATAATGAACGATGCCGGCCGCACCGACGAAACATTGATCCACATCCCAAGTCGTCACGCGTTCGCCGCCGCGCGCCATGAGTGCGTCGCGCGCGCGACCGTGAACGGTGAAATGATTTCCGTAAGGTTGAACGTTTTGTTCAACCAGATCGCCGATGCGATAGCGCAGCAACGGCATGTAATCATTGGTCAAAGTCGTGACGACGAGTTCGCCGACGCCGCGTGCATCCGCGTTGACGATCTCAAGAAACGCCGTGTCGTAGCTTGGTTTCATTTCGCCGCGTGTGTTTTCCACGAGCAAATGGCCGGTCTCCGTCGAGCCGTAAAGATTGAAGACGGGCACGCCGAAAACGCGCGCCAGAATTTTGCGATGCACGACGCTGACAAACTCGTAGCTGCATAAAATAAATTTCAGCGACGGAAATTTTATCCCGTGCTGTTCGCAATAAAGCGCGAAGCGCGCGCCATGAACCGGATCGAGATCAAGAAATTGCGGCGACCAGTCGGAAATCTCCGACGCCATGTGCAACAGTTCCGCCTCGCTCACCAGAAACGGGATGCGCGCGAGGTTCACGAACAAGGCGTTGCCGAACGTGCGCTGCTCGCGCGACATCCACACCGTCGGGCAAGTAAGTCCGTTGCACGCGGGCGAAGTAATGGTGGCGCGGCGCGCGTTGGGAAATTCATCAAGAATTTTTGCAACAAAATCATTTAACCGCAGCGCGCATTCTTCCTGCGCGTTCCACCAGCCGCGCCCGAAGATCACCGGCAATCGCTCCGATGAAGTGCCGGACGTGTGTTCCAGCTCGATCAGGTTTTTTTCCAGCAACAGTTCGATGGTCTGCCCGGCGGAAAGAAAATTTTTCGGAAAATTATTCCGCATTTCCGGCTTCGCCATCAATGGCAATTTTTGAAAACAATCGAGGTTCACATGCCGGCAATTGGCCCGCGCCAGTGAATCGCGATAGAGCGGCACTTCGCGCCAACGCGGAAACAGTTCCTCCAATTGCGCGAGTTGACTCGTTTCGCGGATGAGTTCCGGCGTTGCTAGCATGGCTGCACTATACACCTTCTTTGGCGGATTTCCACGGCGCAGCTTTTTTTGCCCAGCGCAGCTTGGCGGGCGCGGAGCGCGGATTGTCCCGGCGTTCGTCCGGCGCGGGTCGGATGACTTCCGGCGCGATGTCCGCGTAAAATCCACCGCGCAAACCGGCCTCGAAAGATTTCTTCACGCGCCGGTCTTCGCCGGAATGAAATGTCAAAATTGCGACGCGTCCGCCAGGATTCAGGCACGCCGGCAAATGACGCAGCAACATGTCCAGCGCGGAAAATTCGTCGTTGACCGCGATGCGCAAGGCTTGAAACACGCGGCGCACGGTCAGGTCGCTTTCTGCTTTGCCCAATCGCGGCAGCGCCGCGCGGATGGCGGCGGCGAGCGATCTGGTGGTGGAAAAGTTTTTCCCGGCGAGCGCGTTTGCCAGTTCGTCAGCGCGCGGCTCGTCGGCATTTTCCTGAAATAATCTTGCCAGCGCGGCGGGTGAAGTTTTTTCCAACAGCGCCGACGCGGGAAAACCGCGCTGCGGATTCATGCGCATATCCAGCGGACCGTCGGCCTTGACGGAAAAACCGCGCGCCGGGTCGTCAATCTGCATGGACGAAACGCCGAGGTCGGCGAGAATGCAATCGGCGCCGGGCAGGTTTATTTTGGCCAAGGCCTGCGGCAATCCGGCAAAGTTGCTGCGGATGGCCGTAAAAATTTCCGGCCCGAATCCGGCGGCGCGCAAACGCATTTCCGTTTTCGGCAATTCAATTGGATCGGCGTCGAGGCCGATTAATTTTCCATCAGGCTGAAGTCGCGCAAGAATTTCCCGAGCGTGACCGCCATAGCCGAGCGTGCAATCCACGGCCAGTTCGCCGGGCCGGGGCGCGAGCGCGGCGAGAATTTCCGCGACCATGATGGGCCGATGCATGCCGGCCGGCGTTTTGCCGGAGGCCAGGACTTTGGCAATGGTGTCCGCGTAACGCTGCGGTTCGCGTTCCTTGTATTTCTCCTCGAAGCGGCGCGGGTTTCGGCCGGAGTAACGCACGCGCCGGCGATGCGCGGGTGGATGGTCCGGGGATGAAAGCGTGTCGTCGGTCATGGCCCGGATAAAATGAAACAGAATCAACCGGATGAACAGAATTGAATCTGATTGAAGATTCGCAGGGAGCGTCTTGAATTGCCATTTAATACGCCGCGCAAAAAACGATTCGTGGACTTTTCCGACGTGCTGAACGACAATGACGTTGTTCCAATCTCACGAAGCGGATCGAAGGATTGTTTCCAATAAAATTTTGTGACCAAAAAACCAGCCAGCCTTAAACCGGTCGCCGACCAACCTCAAATTGGTGAAAGCGAATTGCAACGCTTTGAGCGCGTCCTGGCGCGCGACGAATTCAAACCGCTGAAGGCGGTGTGCGACCATTTGGGGGCGGACAGCACCGCGATGAATGCGGCGCTGATCACCACGAATTCCTATCCGATGTTTCTGGGCAAGCTCGGCTACCGCATCGTCGTCGTAAAACAGCTTCACGAACAGGATTGCTACACGCGGCTCGGTCCCGGCGGCGGCATCCGCGCAGTGCTGCCGTTGCACAACACCGCCACTTACAGCACCATGGTCACGCTCGTGAATTTTGATTCCACCGTCACCACCACACCCAACTCGGTGGATTTTTACGACGACCAACTGGCTGAATTTAAAACGCGATTGATGAATCGGGCCGGAAACGCCCCGTGAATTTGGCGCACCCCAAGCGCCACTTGCGAATCGCAACCCGCCGAAAGCGGAGTCGAGCGTACCCTACCAAGGCCGCGCGCCTTTGAGTTTCTTCTTCGAACGCGGATTTTCTTCCCGCTGAATTCCCGCGCGCACTTTCAGATTGAACGGCGGCTCAACTTCTTCGGGCGGCAATGGCGCGGGCGTTGGTTCTGCTTCTTTCGGAATTGCATCCAACGTCGCGCTAATTACGCCGAGCAATTCACCCCGGCCATTTCCCGTCGTGGCTGAACACCGGTAAATCTCCGGCAATTGCTCGAACCACCCCGCGATGCGCGCCGTGAACGCCGCGATGTTCGCCTCCGCTGTTTCCGGCGTGCCGCGATCCGTCTTGGTGAAGACCAGCACGAACGGCACGGAATTGCGCGTGAGCCATTCCACGAACTCCAGATCAATCTCCTGCGGCGTCAGCCCGGAATCGAGCAGCGCGAAAACGCAGCAAAGATTCGGGCGATGTTTCAGGTAACGCGCCACCGCCTTGTTGAACCGCGCGCTCTCCTGCTTCGCGCCGGCGGCGAAACCGTAGCCCGGCAGATCCACCAGCCGCCACGTCTTGCTCATCGTGAAAAAGTTGATGAGCTTGGTGAACCCCGGCGTCGTTGAGACGCGCGCCAAAATCCCCTTGCCCGCGAGCATGTTCAGCAACGACGACTTGCCGACGTTCGAGCGGCCGATGAACGCGAATTCCGGCAACGACTCGTCCGGGCACGAATCCAGGTCCGGCGCGCTGCGATCAAAAATGGCGGATGAAATGTTCACGATGAAAAACCGTCTGGTCATTGTCGCAGCAAACCCGCTCCACCGACACAACCATTTTCAAAGCGCGGGAATCGCCGCGAACAATCTTCGTTTGCTGTTTATCCATCGCCGTGCGTTGAAAGACAAACGCCGTTTGTCTGTGAACAATCTCGGAATGTTGTTGAACAAACCGCGAATCCTTGCAAAGAATCCTCATTTGTTTGCAAACAATCGCCGGAGGTTAAACAACAACTGACGAAAGTTAGATAACAAACACCGTTTGTTATCAAAGAATCGCCGAGAGTAGTTAAGGAATCACCGAAAGTTGTTAAAGAATCGCCGAAAGTTGTTAAAGAATTATCGTTTGTTAGCAAACAATCGCCGTGGGTGACATCACAATTGTCGCGGACGACATCATATTCGTCATGGGTGACATCACATTTTCCGTTTGTGACATCATAATTTCCATTTTTAAGAGAAAATTGGGGGAAACTGGCTGAAATCGTAAAAAAATCGAAAACAGCCCATTTTTCGGCAGGCGGGTGATGGCGGGAAAAGCCGGTTGCCTGCGGTCGTAACCCAATTGTAACTTTTTCAACGCAATCGCCCGTCTTATCCTGCGCAACATGAATCCGGCCGACCTGTTCAAACACGAAGAAAACCCAGTCAGCCTCGCCGCTGACGAAACCCTCTTTCACGCCGGCGACGCGCCGGACGGTATGTTCGTCGTGCTCGAAGGCTCGCTCAACGTGCTCGTCTCCGGCAAGGTCGTGGAGAATTCCCGGCGCGGCGCGATTCTGGGCGAGATGGCCTTGGTGAACAATTCTCCGCGCGGCGCGACCGTGGTGGCCGTCGCTCCCAGCAAATTGGCCAGGGTAGACCAGCGCCGCTTTCAATGGCTCGTCCAGCAAAATCCTTTCTTCGCCACCCACGTCATGAAGGAACTTGTGGACCGCATCCGCCAGATGAACAAGTTGCTGGCCGGAGGCTAGAACGGCGGAGCACTGCAAACGGGTGACGGTGGGAATAGTTGGAATTCATTTTCAGCGCCGTCAGGAGCGGCATAGTTGTAGCATCCAAAATCAAACAAGGTTTCAAGCTCCAAATGGTGGCCGTGCGCAAGCACCGGAACATGCCGCCCCGATGGGGCTGGGGAATTGGGTGGCGCGGGTGGCTACAAAGATTTCGCTCCTGACGGAGCGACAGCAAACCTTACGCACACAATTTACGAACAATTGCCTCCAACTCTACAACTGAAATTTGATATTGATTCAACCCAGATGGCCCTTGTGGTTTGCTGCGTAAAAATCCTGTTGGTGTTTTTTCTTTTTGAAGTAAAGAAAAGTGTTGGATGCAAACCTCAAATTTCTTCTTTGCTGAATCGCTTTTATGCGCCACCGCGTTCCGAATATTATGAAGTCGGCTTATTAGAAACTTTTCCTTTTCTTCCAACTTTGAAAATGGTTCTCCCTTGTTCAAAAACCGAGCGGCTCTTTCTGTTGTCTTGTCCAGCGGCAACCAGTCTAAATAATTCCTGCCCTCAAATAAAACTTCACGAGTAAGTGAATTGGGGATTATTTCAATGCGTCGTTTGGTTGATGGAATGTTGGAAGCATGAGTTCCTTCCAGAATACTTAAAAACACATCTTCGATTAGTGCTTCAAATTCGGTAAAAGCGTTTAGAAAAAGCCCCGCGTAAACCTGTTCCACATCTTCAATAGTTACCTCATTACGAAGCAGCAATTCTTCCACCTTGCTTCGCGTTGCTTCCAGCGATTTGATGCTGGCGGTATACTCCAGCGCAAATGCCGATAGCGGGTTTGGACTAGGCATGGCTGGCCAGTTTTTTTAGATAATTGAAAAGATGCGTGCGCTCTTTTGGATTTGTTGTGCGCCGATCTGTGGAATCCAACACGTCTTGGGGAGCGATCCGGTTTTTAATTCGATCACTCGCTAGTTTTATTGCTGACACTTGGCCGGTGCTTAACGATTTCCCTTTTGCTTTCTTCGTCAAAACTGTGTCGAAGCCGATTGTAGAATCATAAACAAACATGAGAAACGTATAAACCAAGGTCTTCTTGAAAAAGACAAAATCGGAAAAATCAGAGCTGAACTTTTCATCAACTTGATCCATGACAAACCTAAACCGATGTTCAATTTCCACGCGTTCAGCAAATTCTTCGTCATATTTTTCGTAAGCATTGTCAATGCGAGCAGCAGATTTTCCGGCTATTTTCTCATCGAGAATGGAAAGGATACACTCAGAGGTAAATTCCACCTCGGACATTCTGGCAATGTCGTCTTCGGTGAAAATCTTCCATTGCCTCCATCTATGTAATTGCTCTGCTGCGAGAGAATACGCACACGATTTGAATTCACCAAAATGGCCAGCATTTCTTAATTCCTGCTTTGTGAGCGAATAATTGGTGGCGTTCATCCGACGAAAGATTTGAATCACTTCTCGGTCATCTATGTTTGAAGGAAGAACATGGACGCTGAATTCGTAATCAAGAATGGCGCGTTTGGTTTCAGCGTCTAATTCTTTGAATTTTTTCCCTGCCAATTCGGCGTTGTGAGTTTTCTTAACTACAAAAGTATCTCGTTCCTCGTTAAAATCGGCTAACAACTCTGGCACAACAAAACTCAAAACGGTTCTCAAGCGTTGCTGACCGTCAATCACTTCACGAACTGACTCAAAGTTATTTGGGTCTGTGCGTCTGTCCCGCAAAAAAATAATTGGAATTGGCAGGTTTCTGGCAATGGTATCAATCAGGTAAGATTTCGCGCCGGGTTTCCAAACGGAACGCCGTTGGAATTCAGGTGAAAGGACAAGCGACTTCGCCTTCTGCCACGCAATGAAATCTGCAACTTTGAAAAATGATTTTTGCATTTGCATAATTTTTTGGCTTTCGGTTTTTTGTTAATTCTTCGTTCCCGCAAGCTCTTCCTCAAAATCTACAATCTCTTTGATCTGCACCAGAAACCAGCGGTCAATTTTCGTCAGGTT
>CAXUBD010000013.1:0-843 GCA_964249225.1 uncultured Verrucomicrobiota bacterium
TGCCGATGGCCTGCGGAAAAACCGTGGCGGTTCCGGCGCGGCCGACGCCATGCAGGCATTCGCTCCAGAAATCATATGCGGGAATGCCCAGGCGCGGAACCGCCGGGGCGTCATTGCGCATCTGCTGGATTTTTTCAGCGAGCGAGAGGCGGCTGACGAGGTCTTTCACGCGCGCCGCGACCGGTTGCGAGGAGTCCTTCCAGATTTCCGGCATGGTGATGACCGATGGCTGCGAGGTGGCCGCGTCGTCTCCGGCAGAGGCGGGCGTGGCCAAAAAAAACGCCGCGAAAATGGCCAGCGTGCAAAACCACATTCGATTCATGGCGGCGAGCTTACAACATCCCGCAATCCTGCCAAAACTTTTTACGGCACGGGCGCCGCGAGTAAACCTTGGGCTGAAAAAGCAAACCCTTTTGGGATTCACATTTTCTCCTTCCGCCGAAATTCGCGCTCCCGCCTCTTGATTTCTCCAGACAATAATTCTTCCGCGCACCAGCCGCGCGACTGGGCGAACGACGCCAGCGCGAACAATTCTTTTGCCAGCGCGGTCTTGAAGAGTTTTGCACCGGAATTTCTTTTGGCGGAAATTAAATTCGCCTTGCGCGCCTTCTTCAATAATTTTTCCGTGCGAAGCAACGCCGGCAAATGTTTTGGGATTCCATCCAACGCGGAATGGCGGGCGTGTTTTGTTCCGTGCTTTTCAGCCTTCTTGATTTTTTCCCAGTTCGCCCATACTTCGTCCACGTTTTTGACTTTGGTTTTTCCGAAAACGTGCGGATGACGGCGGATCAGTTTTTCAACGAGCAACCGGCAAACTTTTTCAAAATCAAATGCGCCGCGTTC
>CAXUBD010000013.1:853-7509 GCA_964249225.1 uncultured Verrucomicrobiota bacterium
CAATCGCGTCAATCAATTCATAAACCTCCTCGATCGCGTGGCGGCGCAAACTCAAATGCGTCTGCTCGCGATCCCACGGACAGCCGGTTGGCGAACGCAATTTCGCCATGACTTTGAGCAAATCATTTATCGCAGGTTTTTGTTTCATGGAATTAAACGCAAAGGCGCAAAGGAGCAAAGACGCGAAGCAAATTTATGTCCCGACTTTGCGCCTCTGCGCCTTTGCGTCTTTGCGTTAAAATTTTGGCTCACAAAATCACCAAATCATCGCGATGCACGAGTTCCACGCGCGCGAGTTTTTTGGCGCGGATTTCCTCGGCGGAAAATTTCGCGATGCCACGCGCGAATTCCGTTCCGTCCAGATCGCAAATGCGCACCACGTCGTCCGCCGCAAATTCGCCTTCGCAGCGCGCGACGCCGGGCGGCAGCAAACTTTTTCCCGATTCGCGCAAAGCTTTTTTCGCGCCGTCGTCCACGAACAGCGCGCCTTTGGGATGATGGAAAAAGGCGATCCAGCGTTTGCGTCCCTGCAACTTGTTCGGCTGTGCGACAAACAACGTGCCTTCGTCTTCGCCCGCCAGAACTTTCGCGAGCACGTTTTTCTTTTTGCCGGATGCGATGACGAGCGGAATTCCCGAACGCACGACAATTTTTGCCGCCTGCACTTTCGACGCCATGCCGCCGACGGCGGTTTCGCTGGTCGTGCCGCCCGCGAGTTTTTCAATCGTCGAATCAATTTGCTCAATGACGGAAATCGTTTTTGGATTCGACTTGCTGAAATTTTCGATGACGCCGTCCACGGTCGTCAAAATCACGAGCAAATCGGCGGGCAGCAGCGACGCGACGAGCGCGGACAATTTGTCATTGTCGCCGAATTTTATTTCCGTGAACGACACCGCGTCGTTCTCGTTGATGATCGGCACGACGCCGCGACCGAGCAGCGTGACGAGTGTGTTGCGCGCGTTAAGATGACGTTCGTGATGTTCCAAATCTTCGTGCGTGAGCAAAACCTGCGCGACGACGATTCCGTGCGCGGAAAAAAGTTTGTCGTAAGCCGCCATGAGCCGCGATTGGCCGACGGCGGCGCACGCCTGTTTTTCGGCGAGGTCGGTGGGCCGCGATTTGTGGCCGAGCGCGCCCATGCCCGCGCCGACCGCGCCGCTGGTGACGAGCACGATTTCCTTGCCGGATTTTTTCAGCGCGACCAGTTGCAGCACGAGTTGTTCGAGCTGCGCGGGATCAATCAGTTTTTGACTGTCAGTCAAAACGCCCGTGCCGAGTTTGACGACGATGCGCGAAACGGATTTGAGAATGTCACGATGCACGTGGCGAAGGTAAGAAAAATTCCGCGCGCGGAAAATGTTAAAATTCGGGCGATTTTATTGCCCGATCAACTTCAGAATGCCCGCGCCCGAATTTTTCGGATCCACGAGCGAATTGAAAAAATCCCCGCCGCGCAGCGCAACGAGCACCGCGAGGCCGGCGATGTCGTTCGCCGATTTCACATTTTTGACCACGATGTTTTCGATGCCGATGTTTTGCGCGCGATTGTTCCGTTGGTCTTTCAAATCAATGTATTTCAAAGTGCCGACGGAAACGTTCAGCGCATCAATGGATTTAAAATCAAAGCCGGTCTGTCTTTTTAATTCCGCCGCGCCATTGCCGCCGGATTTTTTTGTCGTCGGCAACGCGAGGCCGAGCGAAAAAACATTCGTCCGGCCCGCTTCGTTTTTCACGATGTCCAGTTCGCCAAGATTGAAACGCAGCAGCGTGATGTGCAATTCGCGTTTGGCGAGGGCGGCGCGGTCGTATTCGACGTGGATTTCAGGAATGTCCAAAAACGGCGTGCCGCCAAAACTCGGTGGATTGTAGATTTTGAGATTTTGAATTTCGATGGTCGGTTCGAGCAGGCCGAGTTTGAAGCGACCGATTTCCGCGTCCATGCCGGTTTGCGCGCGGATATTATGTTCGATCACGACGCGCAAAATGGAATTAAGCGATAGAAAAAAACCGACGATCAAAATGACGGCTAAGATGAACAGCCGCAGCAGCCATTTGAAAATCCACTTAATCATTTTTCAATTCATGATAGACGATTTATGCGAAGCATCCAAGCTGTGAGCGCCGCTACAAGATTAAACCGGCACATCTTCCGGTCGCACTTCCAGACATTCATCCTGATCTTCCCAAATCGTGGTGGCGTAGGAATTCAAGAGCTTCGGCGCCAATTCTTTTCCGACGTGCGCGAGCAACTGTTCCGCCTGCTCCGCCGCGTTTTCGTAGGCGGCATCGTAATTTCCCGCGCGCTTGCGCTGGCGGTCGTCCCAATGCGCGACGGCGTGGACGGGTTCGTATTGCTGCGCCCACGATTCGATTTCGGCGCGGACGTCGGCGGGGATTTCCTCGAACGGCACGAGCGTTTCGCTGCAATGCTGGCAGATCAAACCGGACTCACGCACGTCGCGCGTGAGCAGCGGCAGAAACGGCGCGCGGCAGCAGGGCGATTCCGCGTAAGCGGCGGGCGGCGTGGCGAGGCGTTTGAACCAGATTTGTTTTTCGTGCGCAATCTGCGCGGCGAGGCGATACGCGCCGACGAGCGGATGCGAGAGCCGCCACGCGCGGCCTTCGAGCTGGCCGAGGGTTTGCGCGAGCCAGCGCGCGAGCGTGAGGTCGTCCCAATCCTGAAACGCGCGGGCGTATTGCTTCCAGAGCGCGTCGAGCGGCGATTCGGTTTCAAAGGCCATCGCGTTTAGAATGGCGCGGGCGGGAAAATTTGTCGAGCGCGCGAAAAGTGCTTCGGCACGATGGTTTCGCAATTCATTGATTTGGCGCGGGCAATTTGTTTTCATCGCTGCCATGCAAAAAATTTCACTGGCCGCCATTGTCAATCATTGCGACCGGATCTTACGCACGAGGGAAATCGGCGATTACGAGGGCGCGGCAAACGGATTGCAGGTGGAAAATTCCGGCGCGGTCACAAAAATCGCGGCGACCGTTGACGCGAGCATTGCCACGGTGAAACTCGCCGTCGCAGCGAAAGCGGATTTATTGATCGTGCATCACGGATTATTTTGGTCGCCATCGCATCCGTGGACGGGCAAAAAATACGAGCTGCTGCGATTGCTCGTCGAAAATAATCTGGTGGTCTATAGTTCGCATCTGCCGCTCGACGCGCATCCGAAGCTCGGTAACAACGCGCAACTTTGCGCGGCACTTGGTTTGAAAAATCTGAAACCATTTTTTTCGAGTCACGGACAGACCATCGGCTTCAAGGCGCAGACGAAAATTTTGCGCGCGGAACTGGCGATGAAGCTGGAACGCGCGACGGGCGTGAAACCGCGAATCATTCCCGGCGGGAAAAATATTTGCGAAAAAATCGGCGTCGTCACCGGTGGCGCGGGCGCGGAATTAAAAACCGCCGCCGCCGAGGGCGTGGACACGTTCATCACGGGCGAAGGGCCGCACTGGACGTTTGCGGTGGCGGAGGAACTGGGCTTGAATGTTTTTTACGGCGGCCATTACGCGACGGAAACGTTTGGCGTGAAAGCGCTGGCGGCGGAGCTTTCGCGGAAGTTCAAAGTGCCGTGGCTATTTCTCGGTCATCCGACGGGTTTGTGAATTTTGAAAATCTGCTTGTCATCGTTGAACCGTTGGTGCGGACTGGCGGCGGGTTGAAAAAAACAGCAGACCGCACAAAAGAATTCCAAGGCCGAAGGCCGCCAGCGTGACGTAGAGCGGCTTGTTGGGCATGCTGAATCGAAATTCCACGGTGTGCGCGCCGGGCGTCAGATAAACGCCGCGCATAATGAAGTTGGCGCGCAGCAATTCCGCCGGTTGACCGTCCACGGTCACGCGCCAGTTGGAATCGTATTTGTCATTTAGAAGCAGGACCGTTGATGCGTCGGCTTTGGCCGCGAAGACAATATCCGTGGGCGCGTAACTTTTGAATTCGACGGTGCCGGAATTTTCGTTGGTTGCGGCTGCGGACGAAACGGGCAGTGGTCGGGAAACCAAAACGGTCTGTTGCGGATCAAAATCTTTGCCGGCCAGGGTTTTCAACGTCGCGTCGCCGTTCGTGCTGACCTGCCAGTTGGAATAAAGTTTGGCGCGGGGCAATGCGCCGGTGAAGTCAAAGAGCGCGTAAGCGCCATTGTCGCCAGGGACGGCGGTCAATTCTTCCAGTTTGGTCGGTTGGAGGATTCCGGGCTTGGGGACGATGTCAAAGCGGCGGATGATGCGGAAGCGACGTTGATCCGGATCGAATTGTCCATTGTATAAATCAAGAAGTCCTGCCGGCCCGAGCAGGTAGCGCGTGTTGGTCAATTCCCAAAGTCGTGCAATCCGGGGAAAAGTTTCAGGTACAATCACCCATTGACCGGAATCGTCCTGTTTGACCCCGATTTTCAATGTGTTTTGAAAGGCCTCCAAATCCGTCGGCACACGTGGCATTTGTATAACGTCCAGCGACTGGATGTTATAATATGGAAAATGATGCTGAGCCCATTCGATGTTGTGCAGCTGGCCAAATAATTCAAATTGCGACGGAGTGGCCAACGGATGCGGGAACCCGTAAGCGACACGGTGTTCGTAAGGCTTGTCACGCAGAAAATCTTCAATCGGATTCAGCGAACCGACTTCGTATTTTTGTATGTAATCCCAATGAACAACGTAAGGAAGATCGGCTCGGCTCAAATCCAACACCAGCAGCAGACCGAGTAAAAAGCCGCCGAGCTTTGCGCGTTTCCCGGAAAAAAATCCGGCGATAACCAGAATCAAAAGTCCGGCGGTCAACGCCAACAACAATACGAACCAGCCGAGCTGTCCGATGCTGAAGGCGGCGATTTCATTGGCCGTGCTTTCATCGCCAAATCCGACCATTTGCAAATAGCGGACGAGGCTGGGTTTTTCCGAAGCGTAAATAAACCAGCCGAGCAAACTTCCGCCGACGGCTGCGGCGCAGGCGAAAGTCCAGTTGCGATCAAAGCCGCGCACTTTTTTCCACCAATCGCCCAAACGTGAGGAAGACGAAGCGGTTTTGCCGACCATCGGTTGAAGGTAAAGCTGGCTCAAGCCGTGCAAGCCGTAGGCGAACAAAATCACCATCGCCCAGGAAAAGACGAGGAGGAATTTGATCGGATTGCGAATGGTCGAAAAATAAGGAAGTTTGTAAAGCAGCGCGTAAAATGGCGCGAACCTTCCATAGGCGAATAATAACGAGGCGAACAAGACGATCGCCCAAAACCAGATGAATTTTTTTTGCGCGGCCGGGAAAGGTGAATTCTGGCGGCGCAACGATTGGGCAATGGCCCAGAACGCCACCAGCGCCACCAGAATGCCGCAGTAACTTTGTCCGCCAATGAAACGCATGAAACCCTGCGGCGGTGCGCCGGTTCGTCCGCTGTCAAAAAGACGATCTATGGCCGGATCGCGACCGACACCGCCCCAATAAACGCCGCCTTTGTAGGCGTCTTGAAAAACGGGCATCATATTATTTGGCGTGTCCATTTTGTAGCCGAACAAACCGGGCACTAACAGACCGAGAGTCTCCTTTTTCGGCAGGCTCCATTGGGTGGCAAAATCCCAATGGGCCGCCTTGGTTTCTGTATCCTGTCCGGTGCCGGCGACTCCTTGGATTTGCGTGCCAACGAGCGACATGACCGTTTGTGTGGCCATGAAGCCGGCGAAGATCGCCACCATGGCCACCCGGCCAAAGCCGCGCGCGCATTTTATCGGAGCCGAGCCGCCTTCATCCGCCAGTGCTTTCAAAAAAACATATGCCGCAACGAAGATGCTGAAAATCGCCCCGATGTCGGCCGCTTCGATCACGTTGATGCCGACGGCCAGGCCGGCCAAAGCCAGACGCGTCCAGCGGATGAGCGCAGGGGTTGCCGGCGAATTGCCGGTCACTAAAGCCAGCGCGAAAAAATCCATGCCGATGGCGATTTGCTGCGAAGCCACGCCCCAGCAGGCCGTCGCAAAAAAATCGCTGTTCAACGCGGCGGCCAGCGCGCCCAACGTGCAGGCTAGCGGCGAAAATTTTAATTGCCGGAAAAATGTCCACGCGCCGATACCAAGAATAAAAAGTGTAAACGGCGGCAGAAATTTAGAATAACCGACCGGACCCATAACCCATCGGATCACTCCATTGATGCTGGGCGACCAAGATCCGCCATTGATTCCGATTGAATTCAAGTCATCCCACAAGCCAATAAATGCCTCCGGTAAATGCAGCCATGCTGATTTTTGAGATCCCAGCGGGCCGTCATTGGAAAAATGAACGTAGCCGAGCAAAAAACTCCGCCAAAACAAGCAGCATAAAATGATTATCAACAATCCGGCAAAAAAAAGCCCCCGGAACCTCGGCGCGCTAGTTGGGTGGATTTCTCTCATTAAGCATGGTTGGCTGATAAATTTGAGCCGCGATTGTTAGGTGGAAAATCGTGCCATGTCAAGATGGTAAGGGTTTTTCAGAAATAAAGTTGTCGGGCGAATGGTTTATTAATAGCATGAAGGCTTATTTGAAATTTTGGAAACGGCGGATGTGTTTTCCGCCGCTATCCGCCCGGCAATTGAAATGTTTCCGCATTGTGTGGCAAGCAGAATGTTTTCGCTCAATTGAGAAAATTAATTTTGAATATTTTGAATGTATGATGACT
>CAXUBD010000013.1:7519-12100 GCA_964249225.1 uncultured Verrucomicrobiota bacterium
CCGGCGTCGGGCGGGTGATGATGGTGCCATTGCGTTTCGGTACAATTGCCTTGCCGTATCTGGCGCGGCAGGCTGGCTTGGCGGTGCGTTGGGCATTCGTCTCCAAGGAATATTACAACCACAGCTACCACTTGACGGAGCTGAACCGCCAGTATCTCGCCAGTTATATTTCCGTGGTTTCGGGGCACGAATTGGCTACAATAGGAAATTATATATCCGAATTGGAAAATGACCGGGCATTTTGCAACATATTGCAGCAACGCACACAGAACAGTCCAGACCAGCATAGTTGCGACATGGAACCGCGTTATGGTAGGCGACTTGGCTGGTATGCTCTGGTGCGCGCGACCAAACCACGTGTTGTTTTGGAAACAGGCGTGGATCGTGGGCTGGGTACTGCCGTCATCGCCGCCGCGCTCAAGCGCAACGCTGAAGAAGGTTTTCCGGGCACGGTGTTTGCTACGGACATTATGCCTGATTGCGGTCATTTGTTGACAGAACCTTACAAATCATTTTGCAGTGTATTGCTGGGCGATTCGGTCGAGACCCTGAAACAATTCAAGGAACCAGTGGACATTTTTTTGCATGACAGCGATCATCGGCCTGAATATGAATGGGCGGAATTTCTCGCTATCGAACCGCGCCTGCATTCCGGTTCACTGGTATTGAGCGACAATTCCCACCAAGCTTCCAAACTCTGGGAATTCGCACGGAAAATTGGCAAGACGTTTCTGTATTTTCAGGACGCACCCAAAGATCATTGGTGGCCAGGCGACGGCATCGGCGCGCTGTTCGTGCCTGGAACCGCAATTGTTTTCCAGCATCTTAAAAAACTGAATGAGAGATGACAAGCATAACGGTTCCTCGCCGAATTTTTAGTTACTATGAGAAAAAGTATTCTCTGCATAAAGATTAAACGAGTGATTTCCAATTAAAAGGACATCAATTTCAAGTTGAAAAAAGCGTCAAAAAAATCAAAGTCAAGCAAGTAGGCGGCTACGGCATTGGAAAAAACTCGCGCTACTCTTTCACACCCATTACACTGATTATGTGAATTCACGAATTTTGGATGTTGGCTTGATTGGCCCGCACATATGCCGGCATTTAGTTCAACAAAAACATCAAGTTGGATGGAATAATTTGCGTGATGATTTCTGTCTGCCTACTGTCTTCACTGACCATCAAACTATATGATTTGCCATGGGCCTTGATATTAATTCTGCACTTTTTCTGATTGCAGCCCGCAGGCGTGGTGTGGAGTTTGGCGATGTGCTGATGATTGGCCGTCAGGATCTGAACGTATATCCGGCCAAGATGCGTCGCATACTAGCCAAGGCCGATTTGCCGAATGAACTTTTTGCGCCTGACGCTCCGGAAACGGGTTTTGCGGAACCTGTCTTCAAATCATTGAACGCGCGCAGCGTTGCATCACTTGATGCCTCGGCATTTGAAGGCGCGGAATTCGTGCATGACATGAACCAGTCCATTGGTGACAGCATGAAACAAAAGTTCGATCTTGTTTTTGACGGCGGCACGCTTGAACACGTTTTTAATTTTCCCGTTGCGCTGCAAAACTGCATGGAAATGGTTCGTGAAAACGGACGGTTTTTTATGCACACCGTCGCCAATAACTGGTGCGGCCACGGATTCTACCAGTTTAGCCCGGAACTTTTTTACACCGTGTTGTGCGAAGAAAACGGCTTTGAGGTGGAGCGGATGATTCTCCACGTCGTCGGGCCATATGGGCGATGGTATGAAGTGGCCAATCCACGGGAAATACGTTCGCGAACGGAATTATTCAATTGCTTTCCTTTACAGGTGCTTGTGCAGGCGCGGCGCAAAAAAATCGTCCCGCTATTTCGCAAAATCCCGCAGCAGAACGATTATGCGGTGCGATGGATTGAGCAATCATCAACTCAACCTATCGCATTAGCCGCGTCGCGACCTCGATTGGCAAAATTTTTCCCTGGCATTGCGCGCATGACGCATGTGGCAAAAATTGGCTGGCAAATGTGGCGCGGTAATTCGCTCGGCAATCGGAAATGTTTCCGCCCGGTGAAAAAAGGATTTTGATCATCGCATTAAATTTTAAAGACAATTATGAATAGAAAACGACAGGCGGTTATCACGGCTGTTTTTGGCAATCAGATTGACCAGTTAGATCGGACATTTTTAAGTTTTGCGCAGAACAAATCTCTTGAGTTGCACGCTTTTGTTGTCGGAGATAAATTGCCGTCAAGGCAATATCCTGAAATAAATTATCATCTTTGTCCGCCGGACGAACGTTTCCTGCATCCGTTCAGGGATTGTCAGCATCGCAGGTTTTTGTTTCCAGACATTGTAGGGGCAGAATACGCACTGATTGTTGATGGGACGGATGTTTTGTGTCTGCAACAATTGCCGGAAATTTCCGCGCTGTTACGGGGAGCAAGCGTCGGTGCCTGTGTGGAATATCGCGGAGGAAGCCGACGTATGTGCGGCATGGGATGCTCGAACTATATGAATGACGGCGTTACCTTCTGGCATGTGCCCTCGTCGCAAAAAATCCGAGAAGCAATTTTTGAGAGAGGACTTTCGATGTTTCGTACGCTTTGGGACGACCAAGAGTCGTTCAACGAAATCGTCAACATCGAATATTACAATCAACTGATCATTTTGCCCTGTCAATACAACTATCGGAGCCTGCTTAACGAACAGCGGCATGGCTGGGCCACTGTCACCAATCTGGACGGTGTGAAGATTTATCATTGTAGACTTTGTATCGATGCGGCTAAAAAAATCCTGCCAGTTGCCCCGATACCTATCCTCAAGCCGCTGCTTGAGGATAAGATTCCTCCGAATGCGTTACAGCAAAAATGGCGGCGTTATCGGCATCGAATCAAACGTTATGAATGAGGAAATCAGATCATTTACGAATGAATAGATGCCTCCATGCTATGCAACATGGCCTCGCCAGTCTGATTGGCTGGTTTCGTTTGCGTTCTGTCCAGCCTGAATTTGCCCGCGAACTTCTAAAACGGCGCTGGCGTTATTTCAACCGTCGCGAATTCACAGCGGGGTTTGTCACGCCCGATGGATTTGTTTTGCAAACACCAGACACGCTTATTGCTTATTGGTCCATGTTCGTTGAGCGTGAACTTTATTGTGACGATTGGGTCAACGCGTTGCGAGCTTCGCCGCAACCTCTCGTGTTGGATGTCGGCGCAAATGCTGGTTTGTTTTCGCATCTGGCATTTTGTATCAACTCGCACGCTGAAATCATCGCCTTTGAGCCGTTGCCTGTGATGGTGGAACGGATCAACGCGTCGAAGCTGCGCAACAAAATGAATCTACGTTGCGTTCCCAAAGCGGTTGGTCGCGCGCCGGGCACGGCCACGTTGGAAAGTCCGCACGGCTACGACGGCACGTCACGCATTTACACATCCGGCCAGCCGGCCGGCCAGACATTTCAGGTCGAGGTCACCACTTTGGATCAAGAATTGCAAGGTCGGTCAGTACTGCTGATGAAAATTGACGTGGAAGGTTTTGAAGAAGAAGTCATCGTCGGCGCGGTGGAGACATTGGCCCGGACAAAATTTATCATCATCGAAGCGCATGATGCCGCCCGCCGCGACCATCTCACACGTTTGCTTGGGCCAAGCTGGCAACGCCGTAAATTAGGTCAAAGCGATTATCTTTTCACACGTCTTTGAAAGACTCCACGAGTTAACGGCGTCCGCCCTGCTGGCGACTTAAGATTTTAAGAAAATTTTTCTGTGCCATTGTCCAGCTCAACTGTTGCTTCAATGTCATCCAATCTTTTGACGCCAGATAATTTTTCCCCGCGTGCTGGTTACGGATTTCATCTTCCACCGCGCGTTGGAATTCTTCTACGTCGAACGGTTTCACATAGCGCACGAAATCGCCGAACACCGGCGGATAGCAATCCAATTTGTAGGCGACGACCGGCGTGCCGGCGACGAGCGCTTCGCCCACGACAATGCCCCAGCTTTCGTAACGGCTTGGCATGACGAACACGCGGCTGCTTTTGAGTAGTCGGAATTTTTCCTCCTCCGAAACGAGTCCGCTGAAAAAAACATTTTCCGTCAGTCCCATTTTTTGCACAAGCGGCTCCAGCGCGTCCTTGCTTTTGCCGATGATGATGGCGCGAAAATCCGGCAATTGATTTTTCAACCACGCCAGCGTTGCGAGCAAATCGTCAATGCCCTTTTGCGGATGCACGCGACCGACCCAAGCCAGATCGAATTTTTTTTGTTGTTCCGGCACGCGATCGGCGGCGGCCACGTCGCTGCCATTGGGCACATAAACCAGCCGCGATTCTTCATAACCAAAACGCAGCAGATAGTCGCGCATTTCGGGATGGCTATAAGTCACAATCCCGCCGCGAACCCGGCGAAACCGGCGCAGGGAAGTTTGCTGGCTCATCCAATAATAAAGCGAGTTCAGCCGTGTCGTCGTCACGTCGGCGCGGCTCTTGAACAAAACCTGCGCGAACGTCGGCGCGATCATGCCGAGATAAAGAATTTTTACGCGCGCGCGGCAGCGGATCAGCGGAATGGTGTCGAACCAATAATCCGACAT
>CAXUBD010000013.1:12110-21896 GCA_964249225.1 uncultured Verrucomicrobiota bacterium
ATCCGACATCGCGTAGGCGATATCGTCCGGCTTCACTTCGTCCAGCCGCGACAACGCGCCGCGCAGTCGGCGTCCGAAATCCCACAGCAACCGGAATTGTCCGGTCAAACTGGAAACGTTGCCGAGCTTGCCGGAACCGTCGTCGGTCAAAGTCAGGTTCAACGGCAGTTTATTTCTCTCCAGATATTTTTTGAAATCGTGTCCGCCGAAAAAATGAATGGGATAACCGGCGTCCAAAATCGCACGCGCAATGAAATAAAAATAAACGTCGCCGCCACCGATGCCTTCGCCAAAAATGCCGTTGACAAAACAAACCACGCGGGGTCGCGCGGGCGGCGGATTTTCGGCGGACGTTGGATTCATTTTTTGGGATTTAGATTTTGCTTCACCTGCAACTCGGCGATCAATTTTTTTTCCTGCCCACGGCGTTTATAAGTCCACACGCCCCACGCGTTGCCGAGCACGCTGCCGAGGCACGCGGGCAAATGCCAGAGCCAGCGGGCGTCGCCATCGCGAGCAATTCCGCGCAGCGTGTGAAAAATCGGGCCGATAAAAGTGACGCAATAAATCACGGCGAGCCAGAGCGGCACGGGCGGTTTTTCTTTCATCCAGTTTGTTTTGGCCGTTTCCTGCACGCGAAGAAAATGCACGACGGCGCGGCGGCGTTTTTGCACGAAGCGCCAGAGCGTCTGGATGTAAAAATGATGGACGCCGCGTCCGCGAATGCGCAGCCATTCGCGCCGGCCCGTGCGCATGAGAAACAACGCGACGTGCGTGTCTTGAAATTGTTCGTTCGCGTTGACCGATTCCAAATCCGCGCGGCGGAAAACAAAACCGTTTGCGCCGAGCGGATACGACAAAGAATTTTTCGGCAGCGTCCAGCGTTCGGTTTCGCCGTCGCGCGCGACGAGTTGCGGATTTGCGCTCATCAGCCACGCAATGGGATCGCTGATGTGCAAAAGATGCGTGATGTAAGCGCAGAACGAACTCATTTTTGGCGATGGCAGATAATAACTTTCCACGCCAATGGCCGGCGGATTTGCGGCGAGCGCTTTGACGGCGAGGGCGATGTAATCGGCGTGCGTTATTTCGTTGTCGGCGTCCATGAAGACAATGAATTCGCCGGTCGCGTGTTGCAGCGCGAGGCGTTTGCCTTCTTCCATGTTTTTGCCGTCGTCGTCGAGAACGATTGCTCCGTATTTTTTTGCGATGTCGCGCGTGCGGTCGGTCGAGCGCGCGTCGGCGAGAATGATTTCGTAGCGATTGCGGGGATAAGTCTGCCGCTCGATGGACGCAAGGCAATTGTCCAGCAACGCCTCGGCGTTCAGCGTCGGGATGATGAAGCTGATGCGCGAAAAATTTTCAGGGCTGGACGGCACGGCACGATTGTGGCCGACGGCGGGTGGAAAGACAAATCAGCTTTGCGCAGCGGTCTTTTGCCGTTTCATCGTGACGAGCCAGACTAAAAATAAAATGCCCAGCGCGATCCCGGCGGCGACGGGCATCGTTTGCAGCAACGCAGCAGGGGTTTTTCCGATTCCCAAAAGTGTCAGCCAGTAGGCGAGACCAAGCACGCCGTAGAGGATGGAAATTTTCGACCAGCGGCTCGCCAGCGACCAGAGTGCGAGCGCTTGCAGCAGGCCGACAAAAATCATGGTCATGGCAAGCTGTCCGATCATCGCGGCGGCTTCGGGCGAAGATTTCCCCAAAATCAGTCGGACGCAAAAATCCCGCAGTATGAGCAATCCCGCTGCGCCAAAAATCAAGCCGAGGGTGTAAAGCCCCAGCAGTTTGAATTGTTCGCGGACGACGTTTCCGATGCGTACGCCGGAGCGTGACGTGAACAAAACGGCCAGTAGTGGGCTGACGGTCATCGGCAGGGCTACAGCGAGTCGCTCGGCACAATTGTAAGCGTCGTTATCGGGCTTCGAGAAGAATTTTTTGGCCACCAGTACATCGCCCGCACTGAAACAGTAGTTGCCGACAACATAGGCCGCGCTCACGACCAGATAGAAGACAAATTCGCGGTTCCACGGTGAGACGGGCGCGCCGTGCAGCGACAATTCTCTTTTCCAGAAAAGCAGGATGAGGTTCGCCAGCAGCGCGAAGGCCGAGGCGAACACGGCCGTTTCTGCTGACGGCCATTTCAGAGTGACGAACCAGCCGAACAAAACCCGCAGGATCATTCCGAGAAATCCGATGAGCGCAAGCCGTTGAAACCATGACAATCCCTGACAAAGCGCCGTGACGAGTGCCGCCCACAAACTGAACAGTGTGCAGACGAGTGTGACCAGCATCAGACTTTCACTGTAGTGGAAAAAATGGCTCAACGGTCTGGCCATGATGATGGCGAGCACCGAACCGGCGACCGTGAGGCGAAGAAGAAATTTTTTACAGCCCAGCAGCAATCCTTGCAACTGCGCGTTGTCGCCGCTGGCTTTGAAATGGGCGATGTAATGTGCGACGGCGAACGTGGCGACCGACGGCAACAGGCCAAGCAGCGGCATGATGGCATTGAGCGCGCTATTGGTGCTGCCATAGTCACCTGATTCTTTCAAGTGCCGCCCCAAGACGCCTTGAAAGGCGAGATTGCCGAGGCCGGTCACAAAACTTATGGCGGAAAAAATGATGCCGCTTTGCAAAAGACCGCCAGCGCGTGTGGTTTTTTTCATGCGAGCGGCTTGCGCGCTTTGATCGTAAGATAGTGTCCCCGATTGTGGATGAATTTTTCAAGCACACGGCTCAAGGCGTCCGGCAGGGGCAGCATGCTGACCGAGCGCACTTCGGTCTCAAAGCCGCTGAGCGTGAATAATTCGTGCGCCTGCCGGACGGTCAGCACGCGAACGTGGCCGGAAATTCCGGGAAACGCCGGATGGTCAATCGGCACCGGTTCGGGAATGGGTTCGTTGTAATGCAGGCCGAGCGGGTTGCCAAGATAGCGACCGCAAAGTTGCATCAGCGAAAATGGCGTGTAGCCAAGATTCAGCGCGATGCAATTGAGCAGGCTGCATAAATTTTCCGACGCGACAATGGCTGTTCCGCCGGGCTTTAGCACGCGATAAGTTTCCTCGGCGAACAATCTTCCGTTGTGCAAATGCTCGATGACTTGGTTGCTGAAAACCACGTCAAATTTATTGTCTTCAAACGGCCAGCGCCCATTTAAATCGTAACTGAAAACCTTCAGGCCGCGTTGCTCGGCTTTTGCCTTCAGGAGCGGCGCACCCTCGACGCCGTAAAATTCGCGGGGAATTTTTTTTAGATAGCGAAACAACATGCTGCCGTCGCCGCAGCCGACATCCACAAGACACTCCGGTTCCAATGCGGCGGCGGATTGCCCGGCCCAGTCATCACAGCGGTTGATGCCGAGCGTCCGCTGGCGGTCGCCAAACCGATGGAGCGATTTCAGAATAAAATTTGCCATTGCTCTTTTGGTTGAGTGTGCCGCAAAAACCGGCCCAACGGCAAACACGAACTGAAGGCGCACCAAACGGAACGGACGTTATGCGACCCCGATGCGCTTTGTAAAATCAACCGCCAAAAAAACTCGCCCCGCCTTGGATGACTGGCTAAATTTAATTCCGACATGCAACAGATTTTCATCACCGGCGCGGCCGGTTTCATCGGCAGCAATCTCGTTGACCGGCTGTTGGCTGACGGTAAAACCGTGGTCGGTTGGGATAATTTTTCCACCGGCCAGCAAAAATTTCTGGACGGCGCGCTGAAAAATAAAAATTTCAAACTCGTCGAAGGCGACAATCTTGATTTGCCCGCGCTGACCCGCGCGATGGCCGGTTGCGATCTGGTTTTTCATCTCGCCGCCAACGCCGACGTGCGCTTTGGTCTTCAGCATCCGAGCAAGGATTTGCAGCAGAACACCACCGCCACTTTTCACGTCCTCGAAGCCATGCGCGCCAACGGCATAAAAAAAATTGCCTTCAGTTCCACGGGCAGCGTTTATGGCGAGGCCGAAAAAATTCCCACGCCCGAAGACGCGCCGTTTCCGATCCAAACTTCGCTTTACGCCACGTCCAAACTCGCGGGCGAAGGCATGATTGAATCCTACTGCGAAGGCTACGGTTTCGAGGGTTACATTTTCCGGTTCGTCTCGATTCTCGGCGAACGCTACACGCATGGCCACGTTTTTGATTTTTACAAACAACTGCTCGAACATCCTGACCATCTGAAAGTCCTCGGCGACGGTTTGCAGCGGAAAAGTTATTTGTATGTGCAAGATTGCGTGAGCGCGATGCTGCACGTCATGAATCTCGGCACCGCAAAAAAGGCAAAACACGGCGTCGAAATATACAACCTCGGCACCGACGAATATGTGCAGGTCAACAATTCCATCGGCTACATTTGCGGCGCACTCGACTTGAAGCCGAAACTGGAATACACCGGCGGCAACAAAGGCTGGGTCGGCGACAACCCGTTCATTTTTCTCGACACCAAAAAAATCCGCGCCACCGGCTGGAAAACGTCGCTGACAATTGAGCAAGGAATCAAGCGCACGCTCGAATGGCTGCAACAGAACCGCTGGGTCTACGAAACGCGCAAATGAAAATCGTCGTCCTCGGCCTCTGGCATCTTGGCAGCGTCACGGCGGCGTGCTGCGCGAAACATTTTTCCGTTGCCGGCTTGGATTTTGACGCCGCGAACATCGCCAAATTAAACTCCGGCCACGCGCCGCTTTTGGAACCCGGACTTGACGAATTGATTTCTGCCGGACTCTCCGCCAAAAAACTTTCATTTACGTCGGATCCAAAAATTGCCTGTGAAAATGCGGACATTCTTTGGCTCACTTACGACACGCCGGTCAATGACGCCGACGAATCGGACGTTGATTTTGTTTTGGGAAATTTGTGCCGCGCGTTGCCACATCTGCCGGACGGCGCGCTCGTTTTGATTTCCGCGCAACTGCCCGTCGGCACCTGCGCGAAATTGGAAAAAGAATTTCCGCAATTTCATTTCGCCTGCTCGCCGGAAAATTTGCGACTCGGCAAAGCGATTGATTCGTTTGAAAAAGCCGAACGCGTCATCGTCGGCATCCGCGATGACGCAAAAAAAGCGCCGCTCGAAAAATTGTTCGCGCCATTCACGCCGCAAATCATTTTCATGCGCACCGAATCGGCGGAAATGGTCAAGCATGCGCTGAATTCATTCCTCGCGCTTTCAATTACGTTCATCAACGAAGTCGCCCGCCTCTGCGAACACACCGGCGCGGACGCGAAGGAAGTTTCCATCGGCTTGAAAAGCGAGCCGCGCATCGGACCCAAAGCGTATCTCGGTCCCGGCGGCCCGTTCGCTGGCGGCACGCTCGCGCGCGACGTTGTCACTTTGACAAAAATTGCCGAAACGAACGGCGAAAAAATTACCGTCATCCCGGCCATCAAACAAAGCAACGACTTGCATCGCGGCTGGGCGTTCCGGCGGTTACAGTCGCGTCTCGGCGATTTGCGCGGCAAAAAAATTTCCGTGCTCGGCCTGACTTACACGACGAACACCGACACGCTCCGCCGCAGCGCCGCCGTGGAATTGTGCCAGCAACTTTTGGCGGCAGGTGCAAACGTCAGCGCGTTTGATCCGGCGGTGAAAAATTTGCCCGTTGAACTTTCCAAAATTCAACTCGCTTCAGAAATCGCCGTCGCGTTGAACGGCGCGGAAGCCGCCGCCATTTGCACGGAGTGGCCGCAGTTTCGTCAGGCCGACTGGGCGAAAATTGTTCCGCAAATGCGCCAGCCGGTTTTCGTGGATGCCAATCGTTTTCTCGAAAAGGAATTGAAAAACATCGCGGGCGTCGAGCATCTTTCCGTCGGTCGCGCTTAAAATGAAACTCAAAAACCTCAACGCGCTCATCACCGGCGGCAGTCAGGGACTCGGCAAAGTCATCGCCGAATTTTTCCTGCGCGAAGGCGCGAACGTCGTGATTTGTTCGCGTGGCGAAAAAGAATTGCTCGCCACGCGCGACGAACTCGCCAAAAAATTTCCGTCGCAAAAAGTTTTCGCCAAAACTTGTGACGTTTCCAACGAGGCGCAGGTCAACGAACTCGTCGCGTTCGCATTGCGCGAACTCGGTTCGCTCGATGCGTTGGTTTTGAACGCCGGCATTTACGGCCCGATGGGCGCAACGGAATCCGTTTCGCTTGACGAATGGAAGCGTGCACTTGAAATAAATCTTTATGGCGTTTTGTTACCGAGCCGCGCGGCGATTCCGCATTTCAAAAAAGCCGGGCGCGGAAAAATAATTGTTTTGAGCGGCGGCGGCGCGACCAATCCGTTGCCGAACATCAGCGCATACGCTGCCTCAAAAGCCGCCGTCGTGCGTCTGATGGAAACGCTGGCAGAAGAATTGAAAGATTTTCATGTGGACGTGAACGCCATCGCCCCCGGCGCGCTCGCGACGCGATTGGTTGATGAAGTTTTGGCTGCCGGTGCGGAAAAAGTCGGCGCGGCTTTTTTCGAAAAAAATAAAAATTGGAAGGAAAAAGGCGCGGTGCCGCTCGAACTCGGCGCGAGCGTAGCCGTTTATCTCGCGAGCGCGGACAGCGACGGCATCACCGGCAAACTCATCAGCGCGCAATGGGATCCGTGGGAAAAACTGCACGAATTCAAAGGCGATTTGGGCGGCGACATTTACACGCTGCGCCGCATCGTGCCGAAGGATCGCGGCAAAACGTGGGGAGAAAAATGAAACCACGAATAAACACCAATAAACACGAATTGGAACAGCCATTTTTTCTTTCGTGTCCATTCGTGTCCATTCGTGGTTAAAAAATATGAATTACGCGATTGTCGGCTGCGGGTTGATCGGGAAAAAACGGCTGGCCGGTTTGCCCGCCGGTTCAAAACTTGTCGTCGCGTGCGATACGAATCTGTCGCGCGCGGAAGAATTGGTAAAGCTCGCGCAAACCGGAAAAGCCGTTGCCGATTTCAAAATTGCCGTCGCCGATTCGCAGGTGGACGCGGTGATTGTCGCCACGATCAATTCTGAACTGGCAAAAATTTCCGCCGCCGCGATCCGCGCGGGCAAACACGTCATTGTCGAAAAGCCCGCCGGGATTTCCGTGCGAGAAATCGAAGCACTGATCGCGCTCGAAAAAAAACACGGCGTCTGCGTTCGCGTCGGTTTCAATCATCGTTATCATCCGGCGTTTCAAAAGGCGCGCGAGATTTTTGCGTCGGGCGTAATGGGCGAACTCATGTTTATCCGCGCGCGTTACGGCCACGGTGGCCGCATCGGTTACGACAAGGAATGGCGCGCGGATCCGAAACTTTCCGGCGGCGGCGAATTGATTGACCAGGGAATCCATTTGATTGACTTGGCCGGCTGGTTTCTCGGCGAGTTCAAAAAAATTGACGGCCACGCGGAAACTTATTTTTGGAAAATGCCGGTGGACGACAATGCGTTTTTAGATTTGCGCACGGCGAAAAACCAGACCGCGTGGCTGCACGTCAGTTGCACGGAATGGAAAAATCTTTTTTCATTCGAGATTTACGGTCGCCACACGAAACTGCACATCGAAGGACTCGGCGGCAGTTACGGCGTCGAGAAACTTTTTCATTATCAAATGAAGCCGGAAATGGGAATTCCCGACACGAAGGTTTATGAATTTACCGGCGCGGATGAATCGTGGAAAATCGAAATGACCAAATTTGAAGAAGACGTTCAATCGAAGCGGAAGCCCGACGCCGGACTTGCCGAAGCGCGCGCGGCGCTTCAGATTGTTGAAACAATTTACGAGAAAAGCAGAATGACAAATTTATGATAATCGCACGATCACCTTTGCGCGTCACGCTTGGCGGCGGCGGGACGGATTTGCCGTCGTATTACGAAAATCACGGCGGCTTTCTCATCGCGGCGGCGATTGACCGTTACGTTTATCTCACGCTGCACGAGACATTCGTGCCGGATTTGATCGTGAAATATTCCGAACTCGAACGCGTGCCGGACGCGACGAAATTAAAACATCCCATCATCCGCGAAGCGTTCGCGCTGCTCGGCATGAACGGGCAGTCGCTGGAACTGACTTCGATGGCTGACATTCCGGCAGGAACCGGTTTGGGTTCCAGCGGAAGTTTCACGACGGCGCTTTTGAAAGCCTTGCACGCGCACAAAAAAAATCTCGTGCATCCCGCCGAACTTGCCGCGCAGGCCTGCGAAATCGAAATGGACCGTTTGCACGAACCGATCGGCAAACAGGATCAATACATCGCGGCTTATGGCGGAATCACCTGCTTCAAATTTTTGGCGAATGGAAAAGTTGAGGCGTGGCCGCTGAAAATTTCCGACGAGACGCGCGACAATCTTGAAGACAATCTGCTTTTATTTTTCACCGGCTATTCGCGCAGCGCGTCGGCGATTTTGAAAGAACAGGACGTGAAATCAAAATCCGACGACAAGTCCATGATTGAAAATCTGCATTTCGTCAAAGACCTCGGCCTGCAAAGCCAGCGCGCGCTCGAAAGCGGAAATCTCGCCGAATTCGCGCGGCTGATGGACGTTCATTGGCAGCGCAAAAAAGAGCGCAGCGGCGGCATGAGCAATCCGAAGATCAACGAATGGTATGACCTCGCGATGGCCAGCGGCGCTCTCGGCGGAAAATTGATCGGCGCGGGCGGCGGCGGATTTTTGATGTTTTACGCCGAGGACAAGGCGAAGCTGCGCCACGCGATGCGGCAATGCGGCTTGAAGGAAGTGCGCTTCCGTTTTGATTTCGAAGGAACAAAACTGGTCATCTCGTGAGTGAATTTTTAGAAAAAATTCCGGTTGCAATTTTGGCTGGTGGTCTGGCAACCCGTCTTCGTCCGATCACGGAAAAAATTCCCAAGTCGCTCGTGCCCGTCGCGGGCCAGCCATTTTTGGCGCATCAATTAAAATTGCTGCACGCGCGCGGAATCCGCCGCGCGGTTTTGTGCATCGGCTATCTCGGCGAAATGATCCAGCGCGATTTCGGCGGCGAAGCGTTCGGCGTCAAACTGGATTATTCTTTCGACTCGCCGCGCCATAGCGAAGCGACGGCGGGCGGCCCGAAACTGCTCGGCACGGGCGGTGCGATCAAAAGCGCGCTGCCGCTGCTCGGCGAAGAATTTTTTGTGCTTTATGGCGATTCGTATCTGCCAATTGAATACGCGCCCATCGCGGAATTTTTTCAGCACAGCGGCAAGCTCGGTTTGATGACGGTTTATCGCAACGAAGGAAAATATGACACGAGCAACGTCGTTTTTCGCGACGGCGAAATTATTGTTTACGATAAAAAAGTTCGTTCGCCGGAAATGCGGCACATTGATTACGGCTTGAGTTTGTTCAAATCATCCGTTTTCGATTCTTATTCCGCCGACCAGACTTTCGATCTCGCCGAAGTCATGGGCAGGCTCGTCCGCGAAAAACAACTGGCCGGTTACGAAGTGCCGGAACGCTTTTACGAAATGGGTTCGCCTACGGGCTTGGCGGAACTCGAAACGCTGTTACAATCAAAATCATCATGAGCTTTGCCAAAGAATTTTTAGCGGAAGTCCAGCAAGTTACCGCGCAACTGAACGCCGACGCGATTGAAAAATGCGCGGACGAACTCGCAAAAATCCGCGAGTGCGGCGGACGTTTGTTCATTCTCGGCGTCGGCGGCAGCGCGGGCAACGCCGGTCACGCGGTGAATGATTTCCGCAAAATCTGCGGCTTCGAGGCTTACGCGCCGACGGACAACGTTTCCGAATTGACCGCGCGCACGAACGACGAAGGCTGGGCGACGGTTTTCTCCGAATGGCTCAAAGGCAGTCGTATCAATGCGAAGG
>CAXUBD010000014.1:0-21080 GCA_964249225.1 uncultured Verrucomicrobiota bacterium
GTCTGAAACGTCACGTGGCTTTCCTTGACGGCGTGCGGCGACGCGGCGGCTTGGATTTTCGCCACTTTTTTTGTAAGCTCGCGGACCACGTTTTGCACCCCATGTCCGTTGCCGTTGCCGTTACCTTTGAGAGGTTTGTTCATTTCCAGCACAGAATGCATCATTTTCCACGCCAAAACAAAAGGATTGTTGGGCGTGCATCAGTTTGAATCTTATGGGGTGTTCACCCCATTGCCGCTGGCGTCCACAGCGGCCAAATCTAAATCAGGCCGGTATGGCGAAACGGCAAAACAAAATTTAATTCAAAATGACCTGCTGCCGGATGTTTGATGTCACACTTTATCTCTCTGGCTGGCATTGCCGTTGCTCGTTTTGATGTCGGGACTGTCCGATGCCAATTAGAAGCAGAATTTGTCTTGTTGTGAGACGGTAAATGTCCCAATTGTAGCGGGATTTCGATTTTCGCTATAACACCTGAATACGATTATGAAAAAAAAAATAAATCAGATGATGAAAAAATTTCGGAGCGAAAAGGGCGCGCCTCGGGCGTTGTGGCTGGTCATGCCCGCGGTTTTTTCCGCAGCGACTTTGCACGCCGAAGGTTTTCGCAATCCGCCCTCTGGCACGTTTGATTTGGGTCGCGCGGGCGGCCGCATCGCGCAGGTGGATGATTCTTCCGCAGTGCAGCAAAATCCCGCCAACCTCGTGGACCTCACCAATCTCGAGGCGCAACTCACGCCGAGCGTTGTCTACATCAGCGTGGATTCTCATTCGTCTTCCGGCGATTCGGCCAGCACTCGCAACCCGTGGAAGTTGCTGCCGAATTTTTTCGCGTCGCTGCCATTGAAAAACGACCGCTTCGCTGTCGGTCTCGGCGTCACCGTGCCTTACGGTCTGGCCGTGGATTGGGATAGAAATGCAAGCGCGTTCGCCGATCCCGCCGGCTGGCGTTACCAGTCGCCTTATTATGCCGCGCTCACCACCATCAATTTTAATCCGACGGTCGCCTATCGTTTGAATGACGAACTGTCCATCGGCGTCGGCCTTGATGTCATGTGGTCGCAATTGACGCTCAAACAATTTTATCCCTCAACCCTCTTTGGCGGCACAGCGGACAGTAATATCAAGGCGGAAGGCGACGGCTTCGGCTACGGCGGCAACCTAGGCATCACCTGGAAAATCACCGACCACCAGCGCGTGGCCGTCACCTATCGTTCGCAGATGGATGTGAGTCAGCACGGCGATGTCCGGATTAATAATCTCCCGCCGGCTGCCGCCGGGCTGGGCGCGACCTCGCAAAGTGATTTCGGCGCGGTTATGAAATATCCCAACATTGTCTCCATCGGCTACGGCATTGAACTAACCGACAAAATCCGGCTCGAATCCGATATTGAATGGGTCCAGTTCTCGCGTTTCAAATCCCTCGACTTGAACCTCGGAAATAATTCCGTGCTGTTCACCGCGCTCGGCAAATCCACCAGCATCGCCGAAAACTGGCGCGACACGTTCACGGCCGGTTTTGGCGGCGACTGGAAATTTGCGGAACATTGGGTGGCCCGCGGAGGCTACCAGTTTTATCAAAGCCCCGTGCCCGACTCGACGTTTTCACCGACGATTCCCGACTCGGATCAAAACGTCATCACCGTCGGCCTCGGTTGGAAAGGCCGGCACAGCTCGCTGGAATTCGCCTACGGTCTGGATTTCTACAACGACCGCAACATCACCTCCGACCAGACCCCGGCGTTCAACGGCAAATACACTTTCAACGTACATTTGTTTTCCCTGGCCTATCGCTACGCGTTTTAAAGTGGAAAAATCAAACGGCAGAACCGGCCGCAGGCATCGCTTTCGCCAGAGTTTTATGACCCCAGCGCAGCATCCGCTCCGTCGTTTCCCAGCCGATGCACGAATCGGTCAGCGAAACCCCATAGCGCAAATCCTTCAAATCTTTCGGGATCGGCTGGCTGCCTTCAAACAAATTGCTCTCCACCATCAAGCCGATGAGCGATTTTGTTCCTTCGACGCGCTGCTGAATCACGCTGCGCCAGACATCTTCCTGCTTCGCGAATTTTTTTTCCGAATTCGCGTGGCTGCAATCCACCATCAGCACGGGCGGCAGTTTTTCGGAAATCAATTTCTCCTCCGCCGCGCGAATACTTTCCGCGTCATAGTTTGTTTTCGCGCGCCCGCCGCGCAAGACGACGTGCGCGTGCGGATTTCCCGTCGTGCGCACGATGCTCGTCTCGCCGTTTTCGTTGATGCCCAAAAAACTATGCGCGTGCCGCGTCGCGCCCATCGCGTCAATCGCGATTTGCAGACTGCCGTCCGTGGAATTTTTCAAGCCGACGGGCATGGAAAGTCCGCTCGCCATTTCGCGATGCGTCTGCGATTCCGTCGTGCGCGCGCCAATCGCCGCCCATGTGATCAAGTCCGCGATGTATTGCGGCACAATCGGATCAAGAAATTCCGTCGCCGTCGACAAACCCATGGCGGTGATTTCGAGCAAAAGTCTCCGCGCGATTTTCAAACCGGTTTCAATATCTTGCGAACCGTCCAGATGCGGATCGTTGATCAAACCTTTCCAGCCAATCGTCGTGCGCGGTTTTTCAAAATAGACGCGCATGACGATTTCCATGCGGTCGGCAAATTCCTTGCGCAGCGCGTTTAATTTTTCCGCGTATTCGAGCGCGCCTTTTTCGTCGTGGATCGAGCACGGCCCGATGACGACGAGCAGGCGCGGGTCTTCCTGCCGCAAAATGCGGATGACGCGCTCGCGGCTGCGCGCGACGGTGGCGTTGATCGCCTCGTGCGACGGCGTCTGCGCCTTGAGTTCGCGCGGCGAGAGCAGCCGGACAATTTCTTTGACGTGTAAATCCTGCGTCCGATACATGGCTGCAATTATAACAAACTATTGCGCGGACAAAAGAATTAATGTTCCGTTGACGAAAAAAGCAGAGACAGAATTTACAGAATTAACAAAATTGCTGGGGAAATTTAATTCTGTAATTTTGTTAATTCTGTCTTTCCTTTTTTCTCAACGGCATTGGACACGCGCGAAATTTTTTGTATCGTTCTCGCGCAAGAAAAATTTATGAACGGCGAAAAATTAAGCACCGGGCAGAAGGCGTTGCAGATCAATCTCGACGCGAAAAAATACGGCACGTTCGCTGAGATCGGCGCGGGCCAGGAAGTAGCGCGCTGGTTTTTTCACGTCGGCAAGGCATCGGGAACGGTTGCGAAAACCATTTCCGCCTACGACATGGCGATCAGCGACGCGATTTATGGCGCGTCCGACCGTTACGTCAGCCGCAAGCGTTTGCAATCCATGCTGGATCATGAATTTAATTTATTGTTGCAACGGCTCGACAAAACGCGCGGCGACAAATGCACTTTTTTCGTTTTCGCCGACACCGTCGCCACGAAGCGCGACGAAGGCCAGGGCTGGCTCGGAATTAAATTTCAAGTCCATCCGCACGGCGATCCTTCCACGATCATCATTCATGTGCGCACGCTCGACAAGGAAGGTTCGCGCCAGCAGGAAACACTCGGCATGATCGGCGTGAATTTGATTCACGGCGCATTTTATTTGCACGATGACCCGACGAAACTGATCGGCGCGCTCATGGATGGCCTTTCCAGCGAGCGCGTTGAAGTGGACATGATCAAATGTTCCGGCCCCGCGTTTACCGGCATTGATAATCGCCTGCTCGCATTGCAGCTCGTCCAGCAATGGCTCACCGAAGCCGCCATGTTCACCGCCGACGGCGAGACCGTCATCCCCGGCGAACTGCTCTGGAAAAAACCCGTGCTGCTCGAACGCGGCAGTTTCCGTCCGCTCACGAATCCGATGCTCGATATGCTGGATCGCGCGCAGGAACAATTCATCCGCGACAAATCTTTGCAAAACGATCCGCCCGTCGTGATGTTCGAAATGACGCTGCGCCAATTGCAAATTGATAACGCGATTGACCACCAGGATTTTCTCGACCGCGTGGACACGCTCGGCGCGCTTGGCAAGCCCGTGCTCATCTCCAATTTTTTCCGCTACCACCGCCTCGTCAATTACCTCGCGCGCCAGACCGACAAACCCATCGCCCTGCCCATCGGCCTTGTGCGCCTGCGCGACGTGATGGACGAAAAATTTTACACCGACCTGCCCGGCGGCCTCATGGAATCGCTCGGCCAGCTATTCAAGAACGGCGCGAAACTTTACGTCTATCCCTCGCTCGACAAAAAATCCGGCCAGCTCATCACCGTCGAGAACATGGAAGTCGCGCCGCACCTGCGCCACCTCTACGCGCACCTCGTCGAAAATAAATTCATTGATAACATCACCAACTATAACGCCGACGCGTTGAAGATTTATTCCGGCGAAGTCCTCGCCAAAATCCATTCCGGCGACGAAAGCTTGAGCAAGCTGATTCCCGCGCCAATTTTTGAAATCATCAAGGCGAAAAAACTTTTCGGCTGGGCGCAAGAAACGGTTTTGCCGCCAGTGGCAGCTTGACAAAAGACTCGTTTGAGTCTTATTTAAGACCATGACATTGCTTTCCGTGACCGAACTCAAAACCTCCGCCGGCGACATTTTGGACAAGGCGATCGCGGGGAAACCGCAATTCGTCGTGCGCGGCAATGGTGTCGTGATGATTTCTCGCGCCGAATTGCTGGGTGGAATCCAAAAACATCCCGTCGGATATTATGCCGACGCTTACGGTGACGCGGAACGGATTTCTCGCGAAGATCGCGCCGTTAAGGCTGTAAAATTTGTCCCGGAACGATGAATGCCAGAATCCGGCAATGGGAAATCTGGAAACATCCGGCGCTCGGACGCGACCATTGGTATGTCATTTTCAGTGGCCAAGAACGGCTGGACGCCAAACACGATCAGGTCAACGGTCTGCTCTGCGTCACCTTGCGCGGCGGACTTTTGAAAACGGACGTGATGCTCAACAGCGCCGAAGGTTTTGAAGTCGAAACCGTCTGCCAGTGCGATTTGATTTATCCGCTGCAAAAATCAAAGCTCCATCAAAAAATCGGCATCGTTTCTGAATTCCGCCGCGAAGCGCTCAAACGAAAGATCATTGAAATCCATCGTTTGACCCCGTGATTCACATTACGCCGCGCGCCTTCGACAGAATATTCATCGAATAACGATTTTTCATTTTGCTCAATCGGAGTCGCGCGGTAAACGCAGTTGAAAGCAATTTCGTTTTCAGCAAAGAAGATTTCTTCCCGGCCGCGAGAATTTTTCCATTTTTCAAAATCAGCAGGTGCGAAAACACCGGCATGATTTCCTCGACGTGATGCGTCACCAAAACCAGCGTCGGCGAATTTTTCCGCGCGCCGAGCCGCTGGATGAATTGCAAAAAATGTTCGCGCGCCGCCGGATCAAGCCCCGCGCACGGCTCGTCTAGAATCAACACACGCGGCTTCGCCATCAGCGCGCGCCCAATCAATACGCGCTGACGTTCGCCTTGCGACAATAAGCGCCACGGTCGGCCGGCCAGATACTCGCACTCGACTTGCCGTAGCAATTTCAACGCTTGAGATTTTTCTGTGCGCGAAATTTTGCCCCAGAAATCAATCATCGCGTATTTTCCGCTGGCGACCGTTTCCAGCGCCGGTTCGTCATCGGCCATCATCTGCCGCACGGAAGAACTGACAATTCCAATTTGCTTCCGCAAATCGCGCCAGTCGGATTGGCCGTAAATTTTTCCGAGCAAAAAAATTTCACCGCTCGTCGGCATCAGATAACCCGTCAATGCGCTCAACAGGGAAGTTTTGCCTGAACCGTTCGCGCCGAGAATCACCCAATGTTCGCCGCGCCGCACGTGCCAGGAAATGTCGTCGAGAATTTTTACGCCGCCGCGCTCGATGCGCAGGCTGGAAATTTTGAGAATGCGTTTTATGGATTTCACGGCTCGTCGCGCCGGAATTATTTCAGCAACTCTTCCGCGATCTGCACGGCGTTGAGCGCCGCGCCTTTGAGCAGTTGATCGCCGCTCACCCAGAAGCACAGGCCGTTGTCGAGCGCGCAATCCATGCGGAGGCGGCCGACTTCGCAGTTGTCCTTTTCCGAAGTGAACAGCGGCATCGGATATTTTTTATTTTCCGGCTCGTCCATCAAATCAAGACCGGGCGCTTTTTTCAAGACGGCGCGCGCGGCTTCGACTGAAACCGGCTTTTCAAATTCCGCGCTCACGGCGACGGAATGCGAGCGATACACCGGCACGCGCACGCAGGTCACGCTCGCGCGAAATTTTTCATGGTGCATGATCTTGCGGCCTTCGTTTTCCATCTTCATTTCTTCCTTCGTGTAGCCGCTCGGCAGAAATGAATCCACCTGCGGAATCACGTTGAAGGCGATCTGATGCGGATAAACTTCCTTCGTCACCGGTTTGCCGGAAACGATCTGCCCGACTTGCCTCTTCAATTCTTCAATCGCCTGCGCGCCCGTGCCGCTCACAGCTTGATAGCTTGACGCAAAAATCCGTTTCACGCCGAACGCCTGATGCAGCGGATACAACGCCATCAAAGTAATCGCGGTCGTGCAATTCGGGTTGGCGATGATGCCTTTGTGTTTCTTCACGTCGTCGGCGTTGATTTCGGGAATCACGAGCGGAACATTATCGTCCTGCCGGAACGCGCTGGAATTGTCCACGACCACGCAGCCGGCTTTCGCGGCGATCGGGGCGAATTCTTTCGAGATGCTTCCGCCCGCGCTGAACAACGCGATGTCAATTCCCGCGAACGAATTCTTCGTCAATTCGGTGACCGCGATTTCCTGTCCGCGAAATTTCAACTTCTTGCCGACGGAACGCGCCGATGCGAGCAACGTCAGTTTGCCCACGGGAAAATTTCTTTTTTCCAGCGTCTTGATCATCTCGATGCCGACGGCGCCGGTCGCGCCGACAACTGCCACGTGCGGATTTCGGTTCATCATTGGCCGGACAACCTAGCAGAAACCGCGCAAGCGTCAATCGCGCGGCGGGGAACGATGCAAATTTCCTTCCTTTCTGATTGACCGGCGGTTCAGCTTATGACGGAATAATAGTCTAGGTTTTTTCAGATGCCGAAAATCTCAAATCGAAACGGGAACGGTGCGCCACGCAACGGCGGAAACGCGACCAAATACGACGCCCATCACAAGGTGCTCTCGCAAACCTACGGCGCGTTCGCGGATTTGCGCCGGGAACTTTCCGATTCCAAGACCACCGTCACCGAACGCGAAGACATGTTGAAAAGTTTCGCGACGTGCCCCGATTCGCAGCGCGCGTGGCTCTTGCTCGAGGATTATTTTGAAAAACTCTCGCTCTCGCGCAAGGATTTTCCCGCGACCGACTGGTGGCCGAAAATGCTGGCCGCGAACGGCAAGACGCGTCTCGAGGAGCTCGCGTTTTTATTTTTGCGCGCGCGCCGTTCCGTGCCGCCGGAATTGCAGCCCCACGCCAGCCTCGACCGTTTCGCGAAAGCGCAGGAAGCCGAGCAGGAACAGCAACTCGTGCGCGAACTGGAAAACTGGCTTTCGCCGCCCGCGCCGCTGCACCTCGACACGCCGCGCGCGACGTTGCGCGTGATTTGCCAACCGCAGCCGGACGAAGACGAACCTTCGCGCTATCGTCTCGCCGTGCAATTTTTATTGCTGCGTGCGCGCACCGGCGAAAAGGCGCGTTCGATCCACGATCTCGTTGACCTCGTTGTCCGCGCGGCGCACGAGCAGGAATTGTTTCCGCCGGGCGACTGGGAATTCATCCAGTGGATCGCCGAAACCTATCGCGAGCGCAGCGGCGACCACGCCGACACATTATTTCTTTCCGACGCCGAACTGCTGCAATGGCTCGCGCGCTGGGGCCACACGAACCGCCTCGAACTCGCCGGCAGCGGCCAGCCGGTGAAATTTCACGGCCAGATTATTTCGCTCACGCCGCATCTGGAAAACGGCGACAAGGAACTTTCGTTCACGCATCGCGTCACGTTGCCGGACGGAAACGCCCATTCCGTCGCCGACGCGAAATTTTTCAACCGCCAGTCGCCGGTCGCGCTCGTGGGCAACACGTTTTTCCTTTTGCGCAACGCGCCGCCGTCGGGCGTGCTGCAATATCTCGCGCAAAAGCCGTCCGTCGCCGTGCGCAAATTAAGTCATCGCTTGCTGTTGCATCTGCGCAAAACGCAGTCCAATCACGGCGTGGATTGGGAACAACTTTGCGTCGCGCACCCGGCGTCGCCGCAATTTGTTTTTGAATTGCTCGACGACACGGTGCGCTTGCGCCTGCTCGCAAAAAGCGAACGCGACAAAAGTCTCTGGTCGTGGAGCGGTCACGAATGGCTGCCGCAAGAAAGAAAAATCCGGCCCGGCGAAAAACCGGAAATTCTCGACGACGCGCGGCTCGAACCCGCGACGCAATGGCTGCGCAAGCTCGATTGGTTCACGCCGGAGGCCGGTTTGTGGGTCGGCGATGCGAATGAAAATTTTCTCGGCGCACTCGCAGAAGCATGGGCGTCGCGTCCGCCGGAAGCGGAATTTCTCGGCAACCCGGCGTTTCACCGTTTGTTCCTCGCGCCGCGCCAGCTCAAGCCGAAATTGATCGTCAAAGGCAGCGGCATTGACTGGCTCTCCGTTTCCGCCGAATGGGAAGCGGAAGGATTGAAACTTTCCAAAACTGATTTGGAACGACTGGCTGCCGCGACGAGCCGTTTTGTGAAACTGCCGAATTCCGGCTGGGTCGAACTCGACACCGCCGCCGTGCAAGGCGCGCACGAAGCGATGGCCGACATGGGCGTGGACGGTTTGATCGCCGTGCCGCAAAAAGTCGGCCTCGAACACGTCGCGCACTTGGACGAAGACGGGTTCGGGCGATTTTTGGATTCGCCGGAAGCGACGGCGTTGCGCGAACGCGTCCGCGATTTCAAGGGCGTTCCATCCGCCGAATTGCCGAAATCGCTGCAAGCCGAATTGCGTCCGTATCAAAAAGACGGCTTCGATTTTCTCGCGCATCTCGTGCAGGTCAAGCTCGGCGGCATTCTCGCCGACGACATGGGCCTCGGAAAAACATTGCAGACATTGACGTGGCTCGCATGGCTCAAGGAACGCAACGTGAAAAATCCCAAGCCGTCGCTCGTGATTTGTCCCGCGTCCGTTTTGCACAACTGGCGGCGCGAGGCGGAACGTTTCACGCCAAACATGAAAGTGCTCGTGCTCGAAAGCGGCGCGGCGCGGCACAATCTGCGCAAACAAATTCCGCAGAACGACATCATCGTCACGAATTACGCGCTGCTGAGGCGCGATCTGGAGGAGTTGCAGAAATTTTCTTTTCGCGCGGTGATTCTCGACGAGGCGCAGTTCATCAAAAATCCCGGCGCGCAAGTCACGCAGTCGGTCAAGCAGTTGAAGTGCGAACACAAGCTCGCGCTCACCGGCACGCCGCTCGAAAATCGGCTGCTAGATTTGTGGAGTATCGTGGATTTCATCCAGCCCGGTTATCTCGGCAATCAGGAACATTTTCTCGAAACCTACGAGCCGCGCGGCGAAAATGCCGAAAGCGAACAACGCATCGCGCGCCGCCGACTTTCCGCGAAATTGCGTCCGCTGTTGTTGCGCCGTTTGAAAAAACACGTCGCCAAAGATTTGCCGGACCGCATTGAAGAACGCCGCGATTGCCCGCTCGGCGACGAGCAGCGAAAATTATATTTGGCCGAACTCCGTCGCAGCCGCGATCAGGTGATGAAAGCCGTCGAGACGCAAGGCTTGAACAAATCCAAGATGCACGTGCTCGCTGCGCTCACGCGATTGCGCCAAGTCTGCTGCCATCCATCGCTCGTCGGCAGCAACACGGCGAGCGGCAAAACGGAAACGCTTTTTGAACTGCTCGATCCGCTGATCGCGGACGGACAAAAAGTTCTGGTCTTCAGCCAATTTGTGCAGATGTTGCAGATTCTGGAAAAAGATTGCGCGGCGCGAAACATTCCCACGCACATGCTCACCGGCCAGACGAAAGACCGGCAGGCGGTCGTCAACGCCTTTCAAGGCGACACGGGCGCGGGCGTTTTTCTCTTGAGCCTGCGCGCGGCGGGAACCGGTTTGAATCTGACGAACGCCAGCTACGTCGTGCTTTACGATCCGTGGTGGAACCCGGCGGTCGAAGCGCAGGCCATTGACCGTTCACATCGCATCGGCCAGACGCAAACGGTGAACGCATATCGCCTCATCGCGCCCGGCACCGTCGAGGAAAAAATCTGGGAACTGCAACAAAGCAAGGCGCAAACCATCGCGGATGTTTTGGGCGAGGAAGGTTTCGCGCGCAGCCTCACGACGACGGATTTGGAATATCTTTTCGCCGAAGACTGACCGGATTTATTGCAACATTTCTTTCACGACCGCCGCGTCGTCCGTCGGCGGCTGACAGGAATTTCCCGCGCAAAGATAAACGACCGCGCCATTTTTCGCGGGCAACGTTTTGGCAAATTCCTCGACCGCGCCAACATTTCCTAAAACAATTTTGTTTGGCTGATAAACCGAATGCGTGGCGCGCAACAGTTCTTGAAAATTTTTGGAATCGTTTCCGCCCGTGATGACGATGCGTTTCGGTTCTGCCAGTGAAAAATCCAACGCGTGCAGCATGAACGGCATTGCCTGCGGAAATTTTTGCAGTCGCGACGCGAACAGGCGCAACGTTTTTTCGGCGGCTTCCGTAAAATTTTTTCTGCCGGTGATTGCGCCGAGTTTCAACAGCGATAAAGTGGCGACGGAATTTCCCGATGGCTCCGCGCCGTCGTAATCGTCCTTAACGCGTAGAATCAAATCTTTGGAATCGGCGGCGCTTTGCCAGAAGCCGCCATTTTCCGCGTCAAAAAATTTCGCCAGCATGGCCTCGGCCAGTTCAATGGCGAAGTCGAGATGTTTCGGTTCGAGCGTCGCTTCATACAGATCAATCACGCCGGACAAAAGAAACGCGTAGGCTTCGAGCAACTGAACGTTGTCGCGCTCGCCGTCGCGCCAGCGGTGAAAAAGCGTCTGGGATTTTTCGTCCCGCAATTTTTCGCGGATGAACTGCAAATTTTTCTCCGCCGCCGCTCGATATTTTTCGTCGCCCAAAACGGCGGACGCCCGCGCGAACGCGCCGAGCATCAGCCCATTCCACGACGCGAGGATTTTATCGTCAAGATGCGGGCGGATGCGTCTCGCGCGAACTTCGGACATTTTATTTTTTGCAGAGGCAAGTAATGGCAAGTCTTCGGCGGCAATCTCCGAATCAACGATGCTCAAAACATTTTGCCCGACGAGCGGCGTCGGATGGCTGTGGTCAACGAAATTTCCCCGCGCCGTGATGCCGAAATATTTTGTGGCGACGTTAAATTCGTCCACCGTGAGCAGCTTGGAAAGTTCGTCCTGCGTCCAGCAATAAAATTTCCCCTCGTGGCCTTCGCTGTCGGCGTCCTCGGCGGAAAAAAATCCACCGCCGGAATGCGTCATGTCACGCAAAACGTAATCGAGAATGTCGCGCGCGGTGTCCGCATAAGTAGATTCGTTCGGAGGGACGAGTTCTACGAGTCCCAATTTTCCCCCATCTTCTGAATCAGGGACTCGTGGAACTCGTCCCTCCGAAATTAGATAAGCGTCAAGATAAAGCTGCGCGAGCTGCGCGTTGTCGTAGAGCATTTTTTCAAAATGCGGCACGAGCCATTCGGCATCCACGGCATAGCGCGCGAAGCCACCGCCGAGTTGGTCGTGAATGCCGCCGGCGGCCATGCGTTCGCATGTGTGCAAAACCATTTTCACCGCGTCGTCATCGCCAAACCTTTTGGCCACGCGCAGGACGAGCGACGGAATGCCCGGCTGCGGAAATTTCGGCGCGCCGCCGAAACCGCCGTTGATTGAATCGTAACTCGACTTGAAAATTTCCGCCGCGTTTTTCAAAACGTCGGCGGTCAGCGATGAATTTGACCCGGAAGAATTTGCCGTCGCGGTTTCAAGCCGCGCGTGGATTTCATCGGCGGACGCGGCGATTTCATTTTTTCGCTCGCGCCAAAGATTTGCGATTTGCTCCAGCAGTTGCAAAAAACTCGGCCGGCCATAACGCGCGTCCGGCGGAAAATATGTGCCGCCGAAAAACGGTTTCAAATCCGGCGTGAGAAAAACATTCAACGGCCAGCCGCCGCCGCCGGTCGTGGATTGCACGAACGCCATGTAAATTTTGTCAACGTCCGGCCGTTCCTCGCGATCCACTTTGATGCTGACAAAATATTCGTTAAGAAATTTCCCGATTTTTTCATCCTCGAAACTTTCGCGTTCCATGACGTGACACCAGTGGCAGGTCGAATAGCCGATGCTCAAAAAAATCGGTTTGTTTTCCGCGCGCGCCTTGGCGAACGCCTCGTCGTTCCACGCAAACCAGTCCACGGGATTGTGCGCGTGCTGTAAAAGATACGGCGATTTTTCCTGCGCGAGACGGTTGGTGTGTTTGGCGTTCACGAGACAGGATTAACAGAATTTTACGGAATTAAAACGGAAGAAAATTTTGTTCAATCTGTGAATTCTGTCTCCAAGTTTTGCATCGTCTCGGCCGCGCCGTCGCGATAAACTGGATTCATGTTGTCAGAAAAACCGTGGCGGATCGAGGCCGTGCTTCAGTTTTGCGCGGGATTGTTCGCCTGCTTTTTTCTGGGCGCAGCCATCAGCGGCGTGCTGCAAAAAATCGGCCTGAACGGTTTCAAAAAACCCGATGACTTCGGCAACATCCTGTTCGCCACGTTGAGTTTTCAGGGCGCGACGTGGCTACTCATGTTTTTTTTCCTGCGCCAGCATCAGCTCGGCTGGCGCGACGCCTTCGGTTTTCGTAATGGGAAAACGGCGCGCGCCCTCGCGCTGGCGGTCGGGGTGGTGATTGTGATTTTGCCGATCGCGCTCGGATTGGAATTCGCCTCGGCGTTTGCGCTGGAAAAAATTGGTCTGCCGCCGGAAGACCAGACTGCCGTGCAACTGCTCGTGGACGCAAAATCATGGTGGACGCGCGTGTATCTCGGTTTGTTTGCCGTCGTCCTCGCGCCGGTTGCCGAGGAATTTATTTTTCGCGGGATGCTGTATCCGTTCGTCAAGCAACTCGGATATCCGCGACTCGCGTGGCTTGGCGTCAGCGCGCTTTTCGCATTGATCCATGCGGACGCGGCGATCTTTGTGCCGCTGTTCGTTTTCGCGCTCGCGCTGACATGGCTTTACGAAAAAACCGACAACCTGCTCGCGCCCATTGTTGCGCATGGTTTGTTCAACGCGGCAAATCTCGTCGTGCTGTCCATCGCGCAACATGTGCCGCCGACCAAATGAACGAATTCGACCTCATCGCACGCCTGACGAAATCGCTGCCGACGAACGAAACAGTTCTGGCCGGCGCGGGCGACGATTGCGCCGTGCTGGATTTTGGATTGCCGGAAAAATTATTTTTGTTCAAGACCGACGCGGTCGTCGAAGGTTTTCATTTCACAAAAGAAACGCCGCCGGAAAAAATCGGGCGCAAGGCGCTTGCGCGCGCGTTGAGCGACATCGCCGCCATGGCTGGAACACCGACCGCCGCGCTGGTGACCATTGCGCTGCCGGAAAATTTTGAGCCAGAGTTTGTAGGAAAAATCTACGACGGCTTAAACGCGCTTGCAGAAAAATCCGGCGTGGCGATTGTCGGTGGCGAGACGACGACAAATCCCGAACGAATTTTAATTTCCATCGCGTTGATTGGAACCGTAACGCGCGGAAAACAAATCTTGCGCAGCGGCGCAAAAATCGGCGACGCGATTTTTGTGACGGGCGAACTCGGCGGTTCGCTCGCGGAAAAGCATCTGGAGTTTGAGCCGCGACTGGCCGAGGCGCGCTGGCTCGTGCAAAAATTTTCGGTTCATGCGATGATTGATTTGAGCGACGGGCTGGCCGGAGATTTGCAGCATATTTTGAAAGCAAGCGGCGTCGGCGCGGAGCTTTTGAAATCGGCGATCCCGATTTCACGCGCGGCAAAGTTAGCGGCCAAAAAAAGTTCAGGAGCGAAACCGGCGTTCGCCGCCGCGTTGACGGACGGCGAGGATTTTGAACTTTTATTTGCAGTCGCAAACAAAGACGCGGTGAAATTGCTGGACGATTGGAAAAAACCATTTCCGAAATTGAAATTAAGCTGCATCGGGAAAATTGTTTCCGGCGACGGAATTTTGATCCGTGATAAAAGCGGCTCGCACAAACTCAACGCCCATGGCTACGTTCATTTCGCATAGTCCGGCGCAAACGGAATCGCTCGGCGAAACATTTGGCCGCGCGGCGGAGCGCGGACTGGTCATCGCGCTGTCCGGTGATCTGGGCGCGGGCAAGACGCAATTCGTGAAGGGCCTCGCGCGCGGGCTGGGAATTTCGGCGCGCGTGCATTCGCCGACGTTCACGCTGGTGAACGAATATGGCGGCGGGCGGTTGAAATTATTTCATCTGGACTTATACCGGCTGGAGACGCGGGAACAGATTTTATCGGCAGGCGTCGAAGAATTTTTATCGCCGGACGGCGTGAGCGTGATCGAATGGGCGGAACGGATTTACGATTTACGATTTACGATTTACGATTTGAAGCAGGTGAAAATTGAAATTGCGGGCGGGTCGGAACGAAAAATTATTTATGACGATTTTGGCGCTTGAATTTTCTTCGCCGCAACGGAGCGTCGCCATCGCGCGGCACGGAATTGTTTTGGCCGAAGCGTCCGAGTTCGGTGGACGCAGCGTGGCGGCGTTCGGCATGATTGAAAAAATCCTGGCGGAGGCGAAAATCGAGCGCGAGGAAATCGAAGCGATCGCGGTCGGGCTGGGGCCGGGTTCTTACACCGGCATCCGCGCGGCGATTTCCATCGCGCAGGGCTGGCAACTGGCGCGTGAAATAAAATTGCTCGGCCTCGGTAGTGTCGAGGCAATCGCAGCGCAGGCGCGTGCGGAGAAAATCTTTGGCCGCGTGAACGTGGTGATTGACGCGCAACGGAATGAATTTTATCTGGCGGCGTTTGAAATCTCGGCTGGCGGCTGGCGGGAACTTGAGCCGTTGAAGATCATGACGCTGGCTGAAGTTGAATCACGCCGGGAGGCAAAAGAAATTTTGGCCGGGCCGGAGATGACAAAATGGTTTCCGAACGGCCAGACGATTTTTCCGCGGGCAGCGGTGTTGGCCCAACTGGCCGCCGAGCGGAACGTTTTTTTGCCGGGCGAAAAGCTGGAGCCAGTTTATCTGCGGGAGACGAGTTTTGTGAAGGCGCCAGCAAACCGGATTTTTTAGGACGGTTCCGCCCAGTTTCAGGACATGGCATCACGAAAGGGTACGATATTACGGTGCGGATTTCAACGTGTGGGGATGGTATGTGGCCTGCTATGTTTGATAACGAGCGGACAGGTTAGTCGCCATAATTTAATTTAACATGCATTTTGCCGAAGCACATCGTCGAACGACCAGCAATCTGGGTTTCACATTGATTGAAGTCCTGATTGCCTTCGGCATTTTTGCGGTCGTGACTTCGGGATTGATTTACGGATATGTGCAGGCCAACCGCACGGCGACTTGGAGTTCGTGGTCGCTCGCGGCACAATCAATCGCCTCTCAAGGACTTGAACGGGCGCGCTCCGCACAATGGGATTCGCAAATGTTCCCGCCCACAAACGGTCTGGGCACACCGGATGAATGGCCGCCACTGACCAACGCCAGCGGCGTTGTACTGGCCACGGTGGACACGAACTGCACGATGGACGTGCCATCTACCGGCCAGTTGATTTACGTCACCAACTACATTTACGTCTCGACGGTTTCGTCCGCGCCGCCACTGCGCATGATCCGTTCCGATTGCGTGTGGACCTTCCCGCTGACCGGCCAACTAGCCACCAACACGGCGATCACATTACGAGCGCCTGACCAATGAAACTACTGTCCGACATTCAAATCATGCCTCGTTCGCAACGAGGGCGCACCGCCGGGTTCACATTGATGGAAACCATGGTTTCCGTCTGGATCTTCCTGATCATTTTCATCGGTGTTATGGTTGCCCTGCAGATTTTTGGCTTGCGCGTCTATACTTTGGGGGCGACTAAACTGTCGGCTACTGCGGGAGCTCTCAAAGTATTGAATCATATTCGGGATGACATCCGGCAGGCCAAGACGTTGAATGTGGGTTACGTTACTAATTCCGACCCTTCCACATTTACTTACTCGACGAACATAACCAGCCCAAACATAGGCAATGCGCTGCAAATCTATCCGACCACAAACAATTTTCCTTACACGGTTTATTTTTTGGACTGGAGCACGGCACCCAATACAACTAATTATCTGAAAATGTCCACCACCGCTGATGGCATTAACTTTAGCACGGCATCGCTGGCCAGTTATATCACCAATCAGATTGTGTTCGATGCAGAGGATTGTCGCGGCAACATCCTGACCAATAATGCCAACAATCGCATCATCCGCATGGAACTGGACTTCTACCAATGGGAATATCCCATCGGCTACATCGGGGGAGTCAATGGCCTCAACGCATATGATTTTTACAAATTGACCACCAAGGTGACCCGGCGCGCGCTTGATTAATTTTTATGCAAATCAAATTCACATCACTCCATAACGGCAGCCGGGGTTACGCTTTGATCATCACCATGATATTTCTGACCGTTTGCCTGGTGATTTTTGGGAGTATGTTGATGTGGACTTCCACGAATGCCAAAATCAACCAGCGGAACAATCAATTTAACATGAGCGAAGCCGCTGCCGAAGCGGCCACGGAAAGGGCCTTGGCTCAAATGGACCGCGACTTTCTTAGTCAAAGCCTCACCAACGCGAGCTTCTACGCTACGTTGTTGCCGGTACAGACCAACTACAACGGCTCATCCTGGCCCGTTACTTACACCTTCAGCGACACCAACGGTTCGACCAATCAATTCAGCGTCTATCTTGGCCCGCAAGGTACTAATGCAGTGCCTTTGAATTCGCAATACACGGGCTTATATGGTCTGGTGCAGGATTGCACCATCACCGCCACCGCCACGCCGGTCGGCCAGCCCTATACCGTGCCAGCCACTGTCAGCCAGACAGTTCAATTTGCCTCCATCCCTCTTTTTCAATTTGCTATATTCTATAATCTGGATTTGGACATCAGCCCCGGCTTGGCGCTGACCGTCAACGGCAAAACATTTTGCAATCGAAATATCTGGATATATCCGAGCGGCCTGGTGACCTTTAAAGGCACGGTCGTCGCCGCTGGAACGATCACCTTCGCCCCGAATCCAAACGGCGACCAGACAGCCAACGTCAGCCCCTCTCCCACAACCCCAATTTATCAGAATGGCAAAAATGCCGGCGCGGATGAGTTGACCATGCCCATCGCTGGCACCAACAACAATCCCGGCGCCGTCGAAGCTATTCTCAATATACCGCCGGCGGCCTATGCCCTGGGTAGTCCGGCTGCATATTCGACCAACGGCCAGCTATACCTTGCCAATGGAGCCGATTTGATCATCTCAAACTCCGCGATTGGAACCAATCTTTTCGTTTTTGGAGCAGGAGTTCCGTACATTCCCACCGGCACCAATCTCACGGTTTACTATCAAAATTCACTCAATACGCCCCCCTTGCAAAAACTCACGCCCGATTTTTATCTGCTCAAAACCGGCGGCAGCACCAACTATGCGAGTACAAACACAAGTGCGGGGAAAGGTTGTTATACCAACGTATTCTACGCAGGCTGGTCGTTTGTGACCAATGTGGCTTTCTACGATTACCGCGAAAGCTCCACGGTTCAAGCCGTTCAGATTGACGTCGCCAAGTTTAACAGTTGGGTGATCAACACTAACAATAACGGTGGCAGTTCATTTAACGGGGATTGCATTTATGATAAAGGTCATTGGATTGATTCTATCTGGGTCTATAACAGCACGGCAACTAACAGCACGACTCTTCCGGGGGTACGCGTGGTCAACGGAAAGATATTGCCGTCGGTCTATGGCTTGACCGTTGCTACGCCAATGCCAATTTATATGCTGGGTGATTTCAACGTGCAACTGACCAATGGCGGCCCATCTGATGTCGGCTTGCTGGGAACCACTACCCACACTCGTCCCGCGGCACTTATGGGAGACGCCGTCACCGTCCTTTCCGCCAATTGGAGTGACACATACAACAGCGACTATAATTCACGCAATGCGATCAATACGACCGTCAACGCGGCATTTCTCGAAGGCATCGTTCAATCCACCAACTTCAGCGGTGCTCCCAGCGGCGGCTATTACAGCGGCGGCGTGGAAAATTTTATCCGCTATTTAGAAGACTGGCAGGGTCCTGGCGCAACCAACACCTATAACGGCTCAATCGTCGTCATGTTCCCAAGCATTATTGCGACGAATTATTGGCAAATGCCCGGTGGCTATTACACCCGACCCATTCGTAACTGGGGCTTTGACACAAATTACTTGCGCCAAAGCGGACTGCCACCCCTCGCACCGCAAACCAAGGCCGTCATCCGCGGCAATTGGAGCAGCCAATGATCTCCGTCCTTTGAGGTTGTCGCTTCAACCATTGATTCTTTGGCTTTGTCCGGAGCTTTTCGCGATTCACCAATTGAAACGAAATTCAATTTTGTCCAGACTGCCCGCGTGAAAGCCGCCATTCTGCACGGGCAGGAAAAAATACGGATCGAAGACATCGCATCGCCTGCCCTCAAACCGGGCGAGGTCCGCCTCCGCATCGAAGCCGCGCTCACCTGCGGCACCGACCTCAAAGTTTTCAAGCGCGGCTACCACGCCAGGATGATCACACCGCCCGCCGTCTTCGGCCATGAACTTTCCGGTGTCGTCTCGGAAATCAGTGGCAATGAATTAGAGTCCGCTCATTCTGATAAATCGAAAATTGAAACAAGCCGACTCGCGTCGCCGCCTCCTGATTGGAAAATTGGCGACCGCGTGGTCGTGGCCAACTCCGCGCCATGCGGCGAATGTTTTTTCTGCGAAAATAATCAGGAAAATCTCTGCGAAGATTTATTGTTCCTCAACGGCGCTTATGCCGAATCCATCGTCGTGCCCGCGCGCCTTGTGCAAAAAAATCTTTTACGCTTGAAACCGGAAACCGGTTTCCGCGATGCCGCGCTCACCGAGCCGCTGGCATGCGTCGTGCAGGGCGTGGAAGATTTGAAATTGCGTGCGGGACAAAATGTTTTGATCCTTGGCGCGGGACCGATCGGCCTGATGTTCGTCGCGCTGGCCAAAAATCTTGGCTGCGAAGTCACCGTCGCCGGCCGCCGGGCCGCGCGATTGGTCGCGGCGAAAAAGCTCGGCGCGTCGCAAATCATTGACATCGGCGACGGCGCGGATTTGGTTTCAAAAATCCGCGCGGCGACGCAGACCCAATTTGACGCGGTGATCGAAGCTGTTGGCCGCCCCGAAATTTGGGAAGCCGCCGTGCAATTGGTGCGCAAGGGTGGCGCGGTGAATTTTTTTGGCGGCTGTCCATCTGGCACAAACGTCACGCTGGACACGAAGCTGATTCACTATTCCAACCTCACACTGCTCGCGAGTTTTCATCACACGCCGCGCACTATCCGCCGCGCGCTGGAGTTCATCGAGTCAAAAGTAATTTGCGCGAAGGATTTTGTGGACGGCGAATGCGCGCTGGCGCAGTTGCCGGAATTGTTCAAGTCCATGGCGGCGGGCAATCGCGCGATAAAAACGCTGATTAAAGTCCACGAGTAATTATTTCAACCACCAAGACACCAAGTCACAAAGGGGAATTTTCTAGCTGGCTATTTTCTTGGTGTCTTTGTGTCTTGGTGGTGAATTTTTACGGCTTCAGAAAATTTTCCACGTCCGCGTGCAATTTTTTCAAGTCCGGCAGATTGATATACATCATGTGTCCGGCGTCATATTCGGCGTAGATGATGTTTGTCCGGTAATTCGCGGCGAGCGCCATGTGGTCGAGCGCGTAATGCACGGTGTCAATCGGGCAGACCAGGTCGCAGCGGCCGCCGAGGACGAGGATTTTCAGGTAGGGATTCTGGTTCATCGTCGCGGCGAGTTTTCCGCCGGAGCTGGCGTAATTATTTCGCGCGCCGTAATTCCACGGCTGGACGCTGGCGATCATTTCGTAGGGCAGATCGTCTTCAAATTTCAATTCACTGCGGACGTAGGAATTCATCGCCGCCGCGAACGGCCCGGCAACTGCCGCATTGGACGGATCAAAATCCGGATACGGCGACGCGGCATCGTCGTCGCGCCCGGTGATGCGCGAATCGTAGGCGCCGAGAACCAAGCCTTCATCGTGCAGCAATTGTTTCCGAAAAATACTTTCGTCAATCCGCAAATTATTGTCCTCGATGATTTGCGGTTTCAAGCCGGTGAGCCGCGCGAGTTCGTCGGCGATTTTTTTATGTTCGTCGGCGGAAAGTGAATCGCCTTTTTGCAGCGCGGAGGCGTAGTCGCCCTTCGCAAATTTGCGCGACTCGGCGAGCGCCTTGGGCAAATCGTTTTGCAGATCGTCGGGCAATTTTTTGTGGAACTGCGCCGCTGCCGTATAAGCGGGCAAAATGAGCGGATACGGCACGTCGTTGCCGGGATTATTGTAAATCGTCGCGAAATCCAAAACGCCGGAAACCAAAATGAGTCCGTTCAGATACATTCCGTAGCGCGAACTCAAATGGTCGGCGAGTCCCGCCGCGCGGAAGACGCCGTAGCTTTCGCCGCAGAGAAATTTCGGCGAGAGCCAGCGGTCGTGGCGCGTCGTCCAGAGCCGGATGAATTCGCCGACAGAATCCAAGTCGGCGGAGTCGCCAAAAAATTCGTCGGATTTTTCGTCCTTCGCCGCGCGGCTGAAACCCGTCGCGACCGGATCAATGAAAACAAGGTCGCTGTTGTCGAGGATTGAATACTCGTTGTCCACGAGTCCGAACGGCGGCTTGGGCAATGTGCCGTCTTCGTTCATCAAGACGCGGCGCGGGCCGAGCGCGCCGAGGTGCAGCCATACGGACGCGGAGCCGGGGCCGCCGTTGAAACAAAATGTGATTGGCCGCGAAGGTTTGTTCGTTTCGCCTTGCCGCGTGTAGGC
>CAXUBD010000014.1:21090-21359 GCA_964249225.1 uncultured Verrucomicrobiota bacterium
GTCACGCGCTGCCCGGCGATGGTGACGGTGTTGGTCGTGAAAACCGGTTTATGCGTGGCGTCGGGAATCGTCGCCGCGTCATTTTTTGCGGGCGGCGCGTTGGTGGCGGGCGAATTGGTCGGCGCAACTTCCGCCGCGCGCAGGCTGGCGGCGATTGCCATCAGCAAAATCCAGACAAACTTTTTCATATTTGTTTTCAAAGTTATATTGAGACCTCGGCAAAAGCAAAGCCAACGTGGCGGCAGACCGCCGCATTTTCCCTTCAAATG
>CAXUBD010000015.1:0-505 GCA_964249225.1 uncultured Verrucomicrobiota bacterium
CTCGTTCGCCACCTCCTGCGCAACCGTCCCCGGCACGGTGAGAATCGCCATCTTCACGTCCTGTTCCTGCACGAGCGACGCCAATTTTTCCATCTCGTAGATCGGCTGCTTGATTTCCTTGTCGCGTTTGCGGTTCGGCGCGGCGTCGAACGCGGCGACGATTTCAAATCCTTCTTTTTCAAATCCGCGATACGAGAGCAGCGCGAGGCCGAGATTGCCGACGCCGACGAGGATCACCGGCTGCAAGCGCGACGTGCCGAGTTCCTCGGAAATCTTTTTGAACAGGTCCGTGACATCGTAGCCGAGGCCGCGCGTGCCGAACGTTCCGAAATACGCGAGGTCCTTGCGCAATTGCGTTGGCTTGACGCCGGCGGCTTTGGCGAGCGCCTCGCTGGAAACGGTGCCGATGCCGTTTTCGCGCAGGCGGGCCAGGCAGCGCGTGTAAATCGAGAGACGATAGATCGTCTTGCGCGGGATGATGGGCCGGCCGGTCTTCTTCACGGCG
>CAXUBD010000015.1:515-8317 GCA_964249225.1 uncultured Verrucomicrobiota bacterium
CGCGCGACGCGACGCCGCGCGGCAAGGGGTTTGCTTAAGAACGGCCATGTTTATCAACGACGGTGTTTTTGGTTTAAGGCCGCGTTGTGCCAATCGCGCGGGATTGGCAGAAATCCGGCGGCTATTGACCCAAACGTGTTCTTTACATTTGGGGCAAATGGAAACATTTTGTGCTGGAGGGATGTTGGAAATTGAACAGGTCGTTCAAAAAATGACGCGGATTGATTGATATGCTGCAAAAATACGTTACCACCAACGGCGGTTTTGACGAGATGATTGACGCCGGCGGCGTGCCGCGTCCGCATTACCGGAAATTCCAAAAACTTTTTGAAAGCCTCACGCCGCCGGAATTCGACACGAAGCGGCAGGCGATTGACACGGCGTTTTTGCGCCAGGGCATCACGTTCAACGTCTATGGCGACGCGCAGGGCGCGGAACGGATTTTCCCCTTCGACATGATTCCGCGCATCATTCCCGCGAAGGAATGGGAGCATCTCGAACGCGGCCTCGCGCAGCGCATCACGGCGCTGAATCTTTTTCTCCACGACATTTATCACGAGCAGAAAATTCTCAAGGACGGCGTCATCCCGGAATTTTACGTTTTGTCCGCGCGGCATTTCCGGCGCGAGTTCGTGAACTTTGAAGTGCCCAAGGGAATTTACATCCACATCTGCGGCACGGATTTGATCCGCGACGCGCAGGGAAATTATCTCGTGCTCGAAGACAACGGCCGCTGTCCGTCCGGCGTGAGCTACGTTCTGGAAAATCGCCGCGCGATGAAACGCACGTTTCCCGGAATGTTCGAGAGCATCGGCGTGCAACCCGTGGATCAATACGGGCAGGAACTTTTGAAGTGCCTGAAATATATCGCGCCGCCGGGCGTGGCCGATCCGACGGTCGTGCTGCTGACGCCCGGAGTTTTCAACAGCGCATATTTTGAACACACGTATCTCGCGCGGCAGATGGGCATCGAGATTGTCGAAGGCCGCGATTTGTTTGTGCGCGACTCGCGCGTGTTCATGCGCACGACGAAAGGGCCGCAACCGGTTCACGTCATTTATCGGCGCATTGACGACGATTTCATTGACCCGACGGTTTTCCGAAAAGATTCGATGCTCGGCGTGCCCGGCCTGATCAACGCTTATCGCGCCGGAAATGTTTCGCTGGCCAACTCCATCGGCACCGGCCTCGCCGACGACAAGGTCATGTATTATTTCGTGCCGCGCATGATAAAATATTATCTCGATCAGGAACCGATTTTGCCGAATGTGCCGACGTATCTCGCGAGCGAGGAAAAGGACATGAAATATATTTTGGAACATCTGCCCGAACTCGTCGTGAAGGCGGCGAACGAATCCGGCGGCTACGGAATGTTGATGGGACCGAAGGCGACGAAGGAAGAAATCGAATCGTTCCGCGCAAAAATCATCGCCGAGCCGCGCAATTACATCGCGCAGCCGATGATTTTTCTTTCGCAGCATCCGACGAATTGCGGCGAGGCGTTTGAAGGCCGGCACGTGGATTTGCGTCCGTTCATTTTGTCAGGCGAACGCATCTCGATCATTCCCGGCGGCCTCACGCGCGTCGCGTTGCGCAAAGGCTCGCTCGTCGTCAACTCGTCGCAAGGCGGCGGCAGCAAGGACACATGGGTTTTGTATGGAGACGAATAAAGACATTTACGATTTACGAATGACGATTTACGCGCCCATCTCGCACTCGGTCGCTAAATTTGACTCGGGCCTCGTAAATCGTATATCGCAAATCGTAAATTAAATATGTTAAGCCGCGTCGCTCATTCCCTTTACTGGATGGCCCGTTACATTGAACGGGCGGAAAACATCGCCCGCATCCTCGATGTCAACTTGCAATTGCTCCTCGACCTGCGCCATCTCGACGAACAAAAACTCGCCGAGTATTGGCTGCCCATTATTCAAGCCACGGGCGACGAGGCGGTTTTTTTCAAGATGCACCCGCGCGCGACCGGCCACACCGTCACTGAATTTCTCGTGTTCCCGCCGGAGCATCCCAATTCAATTGTCCAGTCGGTCTGTTCCGCGCGGGAAAATGCCCGCATGGTGCGCGACCAAATCACGCAGGAATTGTGGGAAGAGTTAAATCGCCTCTATTTGTTCATCCGTTCGCCGCAGGCGCGCGAAGTCTGGCGGCGCAGTCCGAGCGAATTTTTTCAGGAAGTAAAATCCGGCTCGCTCCATCTCATCGGCATCATCAACGCCACGATGGTTCACGACGAAGGCTGGTGGTTCGTGCAGACCGGCCAGTTTTTGGAACGCGCGGACAAGACCACGCGCATTCTTGACGTGCGTTACGAAACATTGCCCGAACGCGGCGCGCCCGCTGCCATCAGCCAGACCGAGGCGCTCGAATGGTCCGCCGTGCTGCGCTCGTGCAGCGCGTGGGACGCCTACAAATCCATTTTCGGCGCGGACGTGCATCCGCAGCTCGTCGCGGAATTTCTTTTGTTGAGCGACAGCTTTCCGCGCTCGGTGCGTTTTTGCGTGGGCGAACTGAACCGCGCCGTCCGCCACATCGCCGGTTCAGCGGAAGGCTATTTCCGCAACGACACCGACAAATTGACTGGACGACTGCTCGCCGAATTGCAGTTCAGCAGCATTGACGAAATCTTTGACCGCGGCCTGCATCAATATCTCGACGAGGTGCAGTCGAAATTGAACAACATCGGCGACGCGCTGTTCCGCGCTTATATTTTTCAGCCGTTCAACAGTCCGGACGAGGAACACATGGTCCAGCAGGAGGAACAGCAGCAGCAACGGTTGATCATTCAAAATGAAAAATTCAAAATTTAAAAGCGCGGCAACCTGCGTCGCTTTTTTTTTAACTTTGCATTTTAAATTTTGAATTCGCGAAGCCTCACGATGAAATACGACATTTTCCATTGCACCCGCTACGTCTATTCGACGCCCGTGCGCGACAGTTTCAACGACGTGCGCCTCGAGCCGCCGTCCGTTCCCGAACAGACCGTCGAATCGTTTTTGCTGCGCGTGTTGCCCGCCGTGCGCCTGCGGCATTACACAGATTTTTATTCCAACTGGATCCATCACTTCGAGATTCCCGAGGCGCACACCTATTTGATGATCGAAAGCCGGTCGCGCGTCAGCACGCATCCGCTCGCCGCTATCGCCGAGGACGCCAAAATCTGCCCGCTGGAAAAACTTGGCGAGGCGCAGAACATCGAGCGCTGCTTCGATTTTTTGCAGACCAGCCGTTTCGTCGAGATCACGCCCGACGCGTGGAAACTCGCCGTGGACGCGACCGTGGGCGTGACGGACGTTTGGCCCGCCGCGCTGGCGCTGATGAAATTCGTCCATGGCTTTTTGAAATACACGCCCAACTCCACGCACGTCCACACGCACATGAGCGACGTCATCAAGGACCGCCGCGGCGTCTGCCAGGATTACGCGCACCTGATGATCGGCCTGTGCCGCGCGCTGAAAATTCCCGCGCGCTATGTCAGCGGTTATCTCGCCACGGAGGAAGCCAGCGCCACGCACGCGTGGACGGAAGTTTTTCTGCCCGGCCTCGGCTGGCGCGCGCTCGACCCCACGCACAACCGCCAGATTGACGGAACCTACGTCAAGATCGGGGCCGGACGCGATTACGCGGACGTTCCGCCCATCACCGGCAACTATCGCGGCACGCTCCAGCGCACCATGGAAGTCGAAGTCAAGATCACGCCGCTGGAGTAGAATCTTTGCGCGGCAAAAAATTTGCACTCTTGTTAGTTGGAAAATTTATGTAGGAAAATCTGTGTTCGATCTGTGTTAATCCGTGGCTAAATTTTCCTGCTCGCCAAACCGCATTGGTTTTCTGATGCTATGGCCTGATATGTTCACCGGAACCTACACCGCGATTGTCACGCCCTTCAGAAACGGCGCGATTGATGAAGACGCCCTCGAACGTCTGATTAAAATGCAGATCAAGGGCGGCGTGGACGGTGTCGTGCCCGTCGGCACCACCGGCGAATCGCCGACGGTGAATTGCGAGGAACACATTCGCGTGATCGAACTCGCCGTGAAATTTTCCTCCGGAAAAATCAAAGTGCTCGCCGGCACCGGCGCGAACGCGACGAGCGAGGCGATTGCTTTGACTCAAGCCGCCGAAAAAGCCGGCGCGGATGGTTCGCTGCAAGTCGCGCCGTATTACAACAAGCCGACGCAGGAAGGTTTGTATCAGCATTTCCGCGCCATCGCGCGCGCGACGAAACTGCCCATCGTGCTTTACAGCATTCCGGGGCGTTGCGGAATTGAAATTGGAATTGAAACCGTGAAACGGCTCGCGGCGGATTGCAAAAATATCGTCGGCATCAAAGAGGCTGGCGGAAGCTGCGACCGCGTGTCGCAATTGCGCGCCGCTCTCGGTTCCAAATTTGAGATCATGTCCGGCGACGATTCGCTGACGCTGCCGTTCATGGCCGTCGGCGCGAACGGCGTCATCAGCGTCGCGTCCAATGTGATTCCGAAAGAAGTTTCGCAGATGGTGAAATTATTTTCGATCGGCAAATCCGCCGCCGCGCTGCGGTTGCACGAGAAATTTTATCCGTTGTTCAAGGATTTATTCATCGAAACGAATCCGACGCCGGTGAAAGCCGCGTTGGCGATGATGAAATTGATCGAGGAAGAATACCGCCTGCCGCTAGTGCCGATGAACCCGAAAAACTGGGACGCGCTCCGCACGACGTTGAAACGTTGTGACGTTCTCGAATAACTTTTGCCACAGAGGCGCAGAGAAGGAAAATTTTGATTTTGAAAACTCTGCGGCTCTGTGACTCTGTGGCTAAATAACCATGACGAAAATTATCATCACCGGCGCGAAAGGACGCATGGGTCAAGCGCTTGTCTCGTGCGCGAAAAATTTTCGCGAGCTGGAAATCGTTGCGACGATTGATCGCGGCGACGATTTGCCGGTCGCTATTTCACAATGCGACGCGCTGATTGATTTCAGTGCGCATACTTCTACGACGGACATCGCCGGGCTTTGTGCGCGGCACAAAAAGGCCATCGTCATTGGTACCACCGGCCATTCCGACGACGAGAAAAATTCCGTTCTGAAATTCAAAACGAAAATTCCCATCGTTTGGGCATCAAATTTTTCGACCGGCGTGAACACGCTTTTTTGGCTCACGCGCAATGCAGCGGAAATTCTGGGAACGGATTTCGATCTTGAAATCGTCGAGATGCATCATCGTCTGAAAAAAGACGCGCCGAGCGGCACGGCGAAATCGCTGGCGGAAATTTTGGCCGCCGTCCGCAAGCAGCAGCTTGAAAAAGTCGCGCGGCACGGACGCGTCGGCATCGTCGGCGAACGCACGGCGGCGGAAATCGGCATCCATTCCATTCGTGGCGGCGATGTCGTGGGCGATCACACGGTGATTTTTGCGAACGCCGGCGAGCGGCTGGAACTCACGCACAAAGCGTCGAGCCGCGACACCTTCGCGAACGGCGCTTTGCGCGCGGCGCTTTGGGTCGTGAAACAAAAACCCGGCCTTTACGATATGCAGGACGTGCTGGGGTTGAAATGAAGTCAGAAGTCAGAAGTCAGAAGTCAGAATTTCAAAAACTGGCTTTCATTGCGCTTGGCTCAAATCTCGGCGACTCGCGGAAAAATATTTTTGACGCGATGGCGCGGCTGCAAAATTTTTCTGAGGAACCGATTTCGAAATCTTCGCTTTGGCAAACTTCGCCGGTGGATTGTCCGCCGGAATCGTTGCTGAAAAAACTGCGTAAATTAGAAATTGAATTTGGCCGCGCGCCAAAAACGATTTTGAACGAGCCGCGCCCGCTGGATTTGGATTTGATTGCGTTCGGAAATGAAACGTGGAGTTTACCCAAATTGATTTTGCCGCATCCGCGCGCACATTTGCGGCGGTTTGTGCTTCAGCCGTTGAGCGAGATCGCGCCGGATTTTATTTTGCCGGGGCAGGGGAAGACGGTTTCGCAATTGCTTGCCGGACTTCCGGGCGACGAAACGGTCACACGACTTTGAAAGTTTCGCCGAAGATGCGCTGGTATTCGAGCATGACGTAGCGGTCGGTCATGCCGGCGAGATAATCGCACACGGCGCGATGCAGACCGATTTTCTTGACGCGTTTTTGCGCGCGTTCACCGATCTCTTTTGGGTGCGAGAGGTAATATTTGAAAAGTTCGCCCAGCATTTTCACCGCGCGCAGGTTCGGCTCGTGCACGACGGGATTGTAATACAAATTTTTGTAGAGATAGTTGCGCAATTCAAGATTCAGCGCGCGGCGCTTGGGGCTGTAGGCAATCAGTGCTTTGGAGCAAAGCCGCACGTCATCGGCGGATTGCACGCCGGCTTTGGCGATGAGCCGTTCGCTGTTCTCGACGACGTCGTGAATCTGCATATCAATGATGGTGCGGATGATGAAATAGCGGCGGCTTTCGTCGGGCAGGTTGCCGAACTCTTTTTTAACTTGTTTTGCCGCGTGCGCCCAGACGCGGACATTGGCCGTGAGTTTTTTTTCGGACAACAAATTTGAATCCAATCCGTCGTCGAGGTCGTGGCTGTAATAAGTGATTTCGTCGGCGAGGTTGGCGATTTGCGCTTCGAGCGAAGAATTCTTGGCGTCGAAATCTTTGCGCTTGCAGGGATGGTCGTAAGCGGTGTGGTGCTTGGCCAAACCTTCGCGAACTTCCCATGACAAGTTCAGGCCGGGAAAGTTCGGATATTTTTGTTCGAGCTGTTCGACGATGCGGAGGCTGTGTTGATTGTGCTCAAAGCCGCCGTGCCCTTTCATCAAACGCGCGAGAACGGTTTCGCCTTTGTGGCCGAATGGCGAGTGGCCGAGGTCGTGCGCGAGCGCGATGGTTTCGGCTAAATCTGTGTTCAGTTTCAGCGCGCTGGCGATGTTGCGCGAGATGGCGGCGACTTCAATCGTGTGCGTCAGCCGCGTGCGCAAATGGTCGCCGGTGCCGTTGAGAAAAACCTGCGTCTTGTATTCGAGTCGCCGAAACGCGCGCGAGTGGATGACACGGTCGCGGTCACGCTGGTAATGCGAGCGCCATTCGGGTGGGGTTTCTGCGTATTCGCGTCCGCGCGTGTCGCCGCTCAATTGCGCGTAGGGCGCGAGGATTTGCCGTTCGATTTGCTCCAGTTCCTGTCGCGTGCGAGGCATAAATAAAAATGAAAATCAGTTCGGATTGTATTTTCCGGCATAGCCCGGCTGGTAAAGGCGGACGCCGACGGCAGAATGGCTTATCAGTTCAAAATGTTTGTCCATGGCATAAATGCGGCAATCAGCTTTTAACGAAAGTGCGGCGATCAAAATATCGTTCCACGGCGCGGTGCAACCTTTGTCGCGCAGCCGCCACGCAAGATTTTTTGCGGAATCCCAAGATTCATCTTTCATCGGAAAATAAGGAATGCAATCGAACTGCGCCTCCAGTTTGGCGCGGTCTTGCGCGCGCGCGCCGCCGAGGACTTCGAGTTTCACCGGCCCGCACCACGCGGCTTCGTATTCCTCCAAAAGATTTTCCAGCGCGAGCTTCACGTCGAGACGACCGTCACGGCGCAGCGCCTCAATCCAAATTGATGAGTCCACAAGCACCATGACGGCTTAAGCGTCGCGTTTCTCGATTTCGTCGTTGGTGGCGGGATAATCAAACGCACCTTCCCGCAACATCCGTCCAAAATCCCGCGCCTTTCTCCGGTTGACGAAATCCCGAACGGCGAACGCGACCGCCGGACTGTTTTTCCGGTGGCCGGTGACCTTCAACAATTCGTGCAAGGGTTCTTTGTCCAAATCTACT
>CAXUBD010000015.1:8327-19427 GCA_964249225.1 uncultured Verrucomicrobiota bacterium
ATAATCATCATTTGTCAATACAAAAAGAATCATCAATTTTTTAGCAGTTCCTGCACGGAAATCCCGCGCAATTCGAACAATCGGCGAATCGTGTCCTCAATCAAATTATTCGGGCACGACGCACCGGCGGTGATGCCGACGGTGATTTTACCCGACGGCAGCCAGTCACGCGTCTCGACTTCCTTTTGCAAATGCTGGTTGTAATGAACGATGAGTTTATCCGAAACCATCTTGCCCGCGTTTTTGATGAAATAAGTCGGCAATTTGGCCTCGCCCATCTCCGCGAGGTGCGAAGTGTTCGACGAATTATAACCGCCGATGACGACGAGCAAATTCATCGGCTCAACCAAAAGCTTTTGGAGCGCGTCCTGGCGATCCTGCGTCGCGCCGCAAATCGTGTCGAAGAAGCGGAAATGTTTTTCGATCTCGGCCTCGCCGTATTTTTGGATCATCGCCTGTTTGATGCGGCGTTGAACGTCTTCGGTTTCGCCGCGCAGCATGGTCGTTTGATTGGCTACGCCGACGGCTTGCAGATGCAGATCAGGATCGAAGCCGGCGGAATACGCGCCTTTGAATTTTTCGAGAAATTCATTTTTTTCGCCGCCGTTCAAAATGTAATCGCAGACGTAATCGGTTTCCGCGAGCGTGAAGACAACGAGATAATGCCCGCTGCCGTAAGCGCGAGCCTGCGACGTGGTGGCCTTGGTTTCCTCGTGCTTCGCTTTGCCGTGGATGATGCTCGTGACGCTTTCTTTCGAATATTGGCGAACGCGTTTCCAGACGCTCATCACGTCGCCGCAAGTCGTGTCCACGATGATGCAGCCCTTGGCCTCGATTTTTTTGCGCGTGCCGACTTCCGTGCCGAACGCGGGAATGATGACGGCGTCCCCGGATTGCAGGTTCGACAAATCCTCATCCGTCGGCTTGGGCGCAATGATCTGGATGCCCATGTTACGAATCTGGTCGTTGACTTCGGGATTATGAATAATTTCGCCAAGCAAATAAATCGGCGTGTTGGGCGAGACTTCTGAAAAATATTTTTTGGCGGCGTAGGCGAGGTCGATCGCGCGCTCGACACCGTAGCAAAAGCCGAATTCCTTCGCGAGCTTGACCGTGAGTTCGCTGGCGGATAGCACGCCGCCGCCGGCGCGGATGCGTTCGACGAGTTCGCTGCGGTAATGCGTGAGCACCTGCGCCTGCACCGTTTCCATGATGTCGGGGCGGCGAAGATTGATTTTTTTCTGGGCTAAAGGTAATTCGACGGGTGCTTCAGTTGACATAACAGCAGAAATGTAACACGCCCGGCGCAAGCGTCTAGCGGGAAAGCCGCGTGGACAACTCGCAAAAAGAATTGCGGCAGGAAGAATTCCTGCGATGATGGGCGTGTGTCGGGGCGTAGCGTAGCCTGGCTAGCGCGCCTGCCTTGGGCGCAGGAGGTCGCGAGTTCGAATCTCGCCGCCCCGACCATTTATCCTTTAAAATCAGATAATTCTTGCATCTTCTACGCAAATATCTACACTGATTTGCATGAAGACGCCTTCATTCCCTCACCGGATAACAAAGCAGGGTGTTTCCGTGACGATTGGCCGTGTAGAAAAAGACGGCCAACGGTTCTTCCGCGTTCTCTACCGGCAACAGGGCAAGCGCAAACAGGCTTGGCGATCCACGTTTGCGGACGCAAAGCAAGCCGCTGGCGAAGCCATTGATGGAATGCTGTCGGGCGACCATTCGGCTTTGCAGTTGCGCGATACCGACCGGCACGCATATTTGCGAGCCGTTGAAATTTTGAATCCGCTCGGCGTGACCCTCGACGAAGCTGCGCGCGATTATGCCGACGCCCGCGTCATGCTGGCAGGCAAGGCGACGCTGGCGGAAGTCTGCCGCGACTGGTTGAAACGCAACGATGTTAAATTGCCGCGCGTCTCGGTTGCCGATGCTGTCGAGCTTTTGAAGAAACAGGCCGCGACCGATGGAAAATCGCCAAGACGAAAAGAACAGCTTGCGGCGGTCCTCGACCGATTCATTCTATCTTTCGACTGCGAAGTCCATACCGTCACGCCAACACTGATTAAGGACTATCTGATCGCGTTGCCATTTGCCGAACGCACAAAGGCGAACCATCGCGACATAATTGGATTTTTTAACCGCTGGCTTGTTTTGTGCGGCTACCTAACAAAGGGGACGGATTGGCTTGAGGGCGTCCAAAAATACAAAAAACGGAAAATTGGTAAAATTTCTACTTACACCGCCGACGAAATGCTTCGATTGATTGCCGCTGCCGATTACCGAATTTTGCCGCTCATTGTCATCGGTGGATTCGCCGGCTTACGTCATTCCGAAATTGCCAGGCTCGATTGGCAGGACATAGATTTGGCGGAAGGATTCATTGAAGTGCAGCCCGTCGAAGGAACCAAGTCTGACGAAACCCGTCGAATTGTTCCAATCAAAGACAATCTCAAAAAATTCCTGCTGCCGCTGGCGAAGAAAAGCGGGAAAGTTCTCACCTATGCGAACACGACCAAACAGCTTTTGAAAGTCGCGGCAGATACGGGCGACGCATCCAAAGAAATTAAAGCTTTGGCTTGGAAACATAATGCGCTCCGGCACACCTACATTTCCGCGCGCGTGGCGGAATCTGCCGACGTGCCGCGCGTGGCCGATGAAGCCGGAAACAGCCCGCAGGTCATCCGCACGAATTATTTGAAGCGGATTCGACCGGCGGCGGCGGCGGAGTGGTTTGCTATCGCGCCAGAGGAACCTGAAAATATCATAACCATGCCGAAAGCAAAGGCCGCGCGATGAGCATCCTACCTCCAAATCCTTTCCCTTGTCTGAAGGATTTCATGGCCGATAAAGAATTTTCATCGGGAAAGGCTTGGTGCTTATGGATGATCCAGTATTTCCTTTTAGGGAGCCTGTCTGCCGTTCAGAAGAAATTACGCAAAGAAGACCTCGATCCGAGAGAGGACTACTGCGAATTCGCTGTAAAGGCGGTCCAGCGGGAATTGAAGGCTCGCGGCATGAAGCCGTTGGAATATGGCGATGATACTGACCACGTTGTTTTTGTTTTGTGTCAGCTTGAAGAATATAAAAATGCTCGCCTAAGATGGGGAATACAAATTTTGAAAAAGGAGTGCCCCGCCACCGATCATCCTGACTCGGAAATGAGTGAAGCCGCCTTCGCTGGATTAATGATGAGACATCGTTTTAACGATTGTGATGCTTTGAAAGAATGGTGGAGTAAAAAAGCGGTATCACCAAACGCTCTTAATTTATTTAATCGCACTGTCGGAGACCCGAAACCTGCTGTTTGGAAAAACCCTGCCTTGGATTCCTGGCTGATTTTAGTGTGGCCGCTAGTTCAATCTTCAGCATGGAACTATGCAACGGTGCAATGTTTGGCCAGTATCAAGTTTCCTGAATTGGATGATGCGAAGCCATTGGCCACTGCTGAAGATATGAGCGCGCATTGCAGAAAGACATTGGGATTAAGAATCAAAAATCCGAAAGGAGGCAGACCAGCCAATGATTATTTTGATTATGATAATCTCACTCCAATTCAGAGATGCGCTCTTGAATTAGATGCTTCGTTGCCCGACAACATCTCGTTTAATAAACCTGGAAGTAACTTGTCAGATTGACTTCCGTAATGTGATACATCGCGCCGTGTAGTGTTGCGGCGCAATGATAGATCATACAACACAGCACGCCGCACTGACAGTCGAAGAACTCGCGGCGCAAATCAAGTATCATCCCGAATCAGTCCGGCGAGCCATTCGGCAAGGCCGGATTAACGCCTTGCGCTTTGGCGCGGGCTGGCGAATACCGGCGCGGGAAGTCGCCAGAATCCTCACCACCGGGCTGCCGTATTCCAGCGATCCACCAGCACGGCTAGCCACGCATTCCATTTGACTTCACAGACTATGTATATGGATGCACCTACAACGCAGACAGCGAAACCGGCAGAGAATCAAAGCCAGACAACGGCTACTGGCTACGTTGACCTGCCAAAACTTTTGGAGCTTCTTTTTCCGGCGGAATGCCGTCCCTCGGTCAGATGGGGACGCGATCACCAGCATGAGTTTCCCAAAATCCGAATCGGGCGACTGGTGTTTTTTTCGCCGGAACAAGTAAAAGCCCACCTCGAAGCCAAAGCCGCCGGGCGAAAGGGCGCGCGATGAAAACCACAATTCGCCCGCCCGTCCCGCGCCGCCGAAAATTCACACGTTTCTCGCGCGCCCGGCTCGAACAGAATTTTGAAAAACTTCGCGCTGATTTGGCCGGCGCAACGCCGCCGGCTGACACGGATGCGATTCAAATTGGCCGCGACGTGCTGCCGCCTTCTGACAGGGATTGATTATGAAAAATTTCACACGCTCAAGCTATGCCAGCGGCAGCACCAAGCGCGCTGTCGAGGCACTTATCAAACGCGGATGGTTTCCCGGCGCACGCACGGCTGACTTGAAACCAATCAAGCGTCGCCGCATTTCCAGTTTGGAGGCTGGCGCAAATGTTGCCTGAATTCAACCCGCTGGTTTCGTTTTATTCGGATGCGTTTGAAAATCTGCCAACGGATATTCCGGCGGCAAATTTCATCGCCAGTATCAAGTCGGGCACTTATGCCGGAAAGATAAAAACAATTCGCAGCCGATTTCAAACCGCCATCGCTCGCGGTGTTCCTTACGATGATGCAAAAAAAGCGGTGGACTCGCTGAAGAAAAAACTAGGCTCGGTGACGCTGGCAGGAATACAGGCGATGCGAGCCAATAAATTCACGCCGCAATTCACCGGACTAATCCAAGCCGACTTTGATTTGCTTGGCGACAAGTTGAAATCCATCCGGGACCTGCTTGCCGACGACCCGCACGTTTTCTGTGTGTTTATATCGGCGACGGGCGAAGGGCTAAAAGCATGGTATCGAATCCCGATTTGCAAAAACGCGGACGAATACAAATTCGCTTTCGACACGCTGGCAAAACACGTTCTTCAATTCACTGGCTGCAAAATTGACGAATTGAAAGAGGTTGCGCGGCTCTGTTACGCATCGCACGACAAAGACTGTTTTCACAATCCAAACGCGATTGAATTGCCGGTGGACTTCGCGCAAATGCCATTGCCGGCGGCGAAACCAATCCCTTCAAAGTCACCGGCCTTAAATGGTGAATCGCGCCGCGCCGCTGCTGAAAAACTTGTCGGCAAGATTGAACACACTGACACGGGCGATTTTTGCAAATGTCCGGGTGAACATCTTCACACGAACGGCAAAGCGCCGAAAGATTGCCGCGTGACGCTGGACGGCGTGCCGACAATTTTTTGCCTGCATAAATCATGCTCGCAAGTAATTGAGGCTGCAAATCACGAATTGCGCTCGCAGATTGGCAAAGCCGAGTTTGTGCCGACACGGACACGGCAGGCCGCGCCGCTTGCTGATTCAAACCGTGCGGAAATTGCAGCGGAGTATCTGGGCGAAGAAATTGAGCAACCGGCCGACACTTTGCCCGACTTTATAGACGCCGCCAATTTTCTCGCCACGCCGATTGAACCGCCAGCCGAATTGATTGAAGGCATTTTGCACAAGGGCAGCAAACTCGCCTTTGGCGGAAGTTCAAAAAGTTTTAAGACCTGGTGTTTGCTCGACTTGGCAATCTCGGTTGCAACCGGCGCGGACTGGCTTGGACGACGGACGACGCAAGGCAAAGTTTTGTTTCTCAATTTTGAGATTCAACCGCACGCATGGCAACGCCGCATTGCCGCCGTTGCATCGGCCAAAGGCGTCGAGATAAAACCCGGCCAGATTATCCTTTGGAATCTGCGCGGTCATGCTGCCGACTTCCGGCAAATCGTGCCTCGCATAATCGAACGCGCCCGGCGGGAAAACTTCGTGCTGAATGTCCTCGATCCGATTTACAAACTTTACGGCAACACCGATGAAAACTCCGCTGGCAACGGCGCATTGCTTTGGAACTCGCTGGAAAAGCTGGCGACCGAAACTGGCGCTGCCAACGCTTTCGGCGCGCACTTCGCCAAGGGCAACGCCAGTGCAAAGGAGGCGATTGACCGAATCAGTGGCAGCGGAGTTTTCGCCCGTGATCCTGACTCACTTTTGATTTTCACCAAACACGAAACGGATGATGCGTTCACAGTTGAACCAATCTTACGGAACTTCGCGCCGGTTGAACCGTTCGCCGTCCGTTGGGAATTCCCTTTGATGAAGCTCGCGGACGATTTGGACCCGTCGAAATTGAAACAAGTTGCCGGGCGTAAAAAGGAGCATAACCCAAAGAAATTACTAACCGCGATAGCCCAAACCACCCGCGAAAATCCAATCAGTGTTTCGGCTTGGGCGACTGCCGGAAATGTCCCGCGTCAGACCTTGACCGACTACCTGCCGGAAATGCGCCATAAAAAATGGATTGAAACCACCGGCGAAGGCAACGCCGCAAGACAGTTTATCACCAATGAAGGCAAGGCTTTTATCAATGAAAACTAACCTGCCGAAAATCAATTTCCGTCAGGCTTGGCAATTCCCGTCATGCTGGCCTGCTGCCTGCCGGATATACTTTAGTATCCGGCAGCAGCAGCAGACGCCACAAACTGCTGAATCAATTTCCGTCAGGTTACCACGATGCCAACGCAAGGCGAATTGACCTTAAGCCTTTTTTACGATGCAAGACACCATAACCGATAAAAAAGGCGGAATCGCTTGTCCTGTTTCTTTGGAAAATGCGAACCTGCTTTCAAATTACAGCGTCCATTTCACGACAAAACGGCAGATTGAAAAATTCGGTATGTGTAAGGCTTGCCGCCGTCGCATCAAAGAAAAAGGAAAAGCCCTACTCACGGGAAAACTCGAAACGCCCGCTTCAATGACGGTTCATCATCACGCGCTCACGCCGGAAGAAGATCACGCGGCCAATATCGGGCCGGGCGAAGTGGTTCCAACAATTGAGTTTGATTACGACGAGGTTGACCGCGCGCTTGGATTAGTCGAATCCCCGCCGGAAGACGCGCGCCAGTTGGCCGGCGAAGTCATACGTCAGGTGTTCGCGTATTGCTTTGGCAACGGCAACCTGACAGCGGCAGCGGCAAAGTTCGCTGTCATCGGCGTTGGACTCCGCCCGTCCGTGCTTTCCGACGCAACGCAAACTGACCTTGCCAAACGGTTGGGACTAACCAAGGCAGCTCTGTCCAAGGCGAGCGTAAAATTTCAAGATAAGTTTGGGATTAAATTCAGCCGCTCGCGTAACGAGTCAGCACGATCAAAGATGCGAGCGCGTCGGCTTGGGGGACCGGACCGACACGTCCGCCAAGCCACGAAGGGGGTGCCATCATGAAGGCTACCAAGACCCAATCCCTGTGCGCAGGTGACCGCACAAGTTCGTTCGCCCATGAAAAAAACAAAAAAGTCCACTTACGGCAAAACTTTAAAATCGTGTAATTGACTTTTATCCGTTTTCGAGTGGAAACCGACTGGCTAAAAAAATATCTCCAGAAAATTGAGCAAAGGCTACGGCGCGCCAGGCTGAAAAAAGAGGCGATCCTGATGTTCACGAAAGAAAATGTTTCCAATAGCGAGATTGCAAGACGGCTTGGCTTTAGGGCATGGCAAACGCAGCGTTGGCTGATGCGGGCCGGCGTGTTCAAAACGAATAAAGAATCTGGCTACGCGAAGATTGGAATAAAACGAAATCATCCGAAACGGGCGATCTAAATGAAAAACGATAACCTCATTCAGTGGCTTTCCGACCCTAAATCGGCGGAATACTTCGGGCGTTCGTTCGCAATCCGCGCCGATGTCCTGGCGCACTTGATCACCGGCGCGGGCAGCTTGGCTGAAATAGGCCGCACGCACGGAGTCTCACGGCAAGCAGTCCAAAAACACGCGGCCAAATCGCGGGCAATTTACTTCAAGCCGACAACCGTGAGTTGACTTTAATCCATTTTCGATATGTTAAACGATTCTCTAAAAACACTGGCGGCAACTCCGCCGCCCGCCAACATATTGTGGCGTTTTAAAACCTTTCGCTCCGCGCACAACGAACTTAACCGGCTCGAATCTTTGCTTGGCTTGCCGAAAAGCCCGATTGAGCATTTTGGATCAATGTTTCTAGGGCGAATCAAAAAATTACCGAGCTTGAATCCTTACTGGCCGTCAAAGCCGCCGCATCAAATACTGCGCCAATGGCAATAGCCTCACAGCCTGCGTCGGATGCCATTACATTCGCCGATTGGCGCGCGATGTCAGACGCCGATCAACGCTCATTCTGTCGCGACGGGGGACGGATGCAGCGCGACTCGTTTCTGAATGAAATGCCGCCAGCGGCACAATCGCATTTCATTTCGTGCGGCGGGAAACTTGAAAACACCGTTGCGCCAGTTATGCCAAAGACAAAAAATCCGCCGGCAAATTCGATGTGGGCACTGGAATTTCACAAGCTCTCACCCCAGGCGCAAACCGCCCACTTCGCCGCTGGCAAAAAAGTTCACGACTAAATCTATGAAAAACGCAGAACCAAAAATGATTGATGAAATGGCCGCCGAAATTGCGGCGCACGAAAAAGCTGCCGCCGACAAGCGCGCCGCGATGCAAGCCGCACAAGAAGCGGAAAACGCTCGCCGCTATCCCTTGCACAAGCTTCTGCAAGAGCGGATCAATTTAGTCGCCATCATCGAGCGTAATAAATCCTCAATTGCTTTCCACACCACAGACGCGGCCGAGTTTGAAAAAATGTGCCACAGTTTTTTCTACCATGAATCTACGCATCAAGCGCGGATGTATCCATTTCTTTGTGCAGATCAGAATTATCCATTAGCGGCGGCAAGTCGGGCGGTAGAATTACTGACGGCGTTGCTTGCGAAAGCTGAAAAAGATTTGGCTGACTTGGAATCAAAAATCGTGACGCTGGCGAAGGAGCTTGATTTGATTGAAATCCTGCCTGCCGATTTGAAAAAATAATTTCCCGGCGAGTTTATTATTTTCCTCGCCGTGAGACAGGCCGCCCGCCGTTGTATTCCGGCGGGCGGTTTTGAAACAACAACTGAAATAATTTATGGCATTACCCACAATTCGCGGCAATATCCAGCCGCAATTGCAGCGTTACACCGGGCGTTATTCACCGACGAGCGGCTGGGCTTACGATCAGGAATTTCGTGGTCTGGACGAGGTTCAAATGCAGCAATTGGCCTATCAATACGCCAATTCCGGTTGTGAATATGAACTGACGTTTCAATATGGCATCGCCACGCTGCGCACGGTGGACAATCGCGGCAACATCACGATTGACACCTGGGAAATCGTCGTCAACGAGCAACTGACAAGCTGGCTGTATAACCCGAAATTGCAGGCGCAACTTTACGCGCTCGCAGCGGCGTATATCGCCACGCCATCGCCGAAGGCCAAGCCGCCTTATCCTGGTTACACGCCGACGCCGGATACATTGGACAATACTGTAACCACCTTCGTTTCAAAACTAGCCAAAGGAATTGACAACAAACAGCAGCCGTTCCATCCAGTATCAGCCGTCGGGACGACGCCGCCGGTGGATACCGGCATTGGCGATGGCGTGTTTTCCATCGGCAATTTTTTCGACGGATTTTTTGCATGGAGCAATGTTAGTTCGGATATTTACCTGCCGATTTTTAGGGCCTATCAGCAGGCATTAACAGGCAAGGATTCATTTTTTGACGATCAATTTGTCCTGCGCCACACGACCAATGCGAGCAATCGTGGATATTTCAATGTGGCGGACACGAACGTGCAGAAAATTTACACCCAATCGCAATTTTACAACGAGATCACTAATTCAAATTATTGGTTGTTCCCGGCACCGAACGAAATCATCGGCGCGCTCACCAACATTTTTGTCGGCCTCGGCACGGCGAAGGCGAATTATTTGAATGGTGCGCTCAAAGGTGCTTCGGACCGGGTTACGGCGGCGAACAATCGTGTAAATATCGTCACGGAATATAAACTCGATAACTTGTCAACGGACAAATACGCGTTGGCATCCTGATTTTGTCGCGCCTAAGCTTTGAGCAGTGCCGCCTTATGCCTAATTGAAGCTGCCCGCACCCACGCCCGCGCTTCACCGGCGCGGGCTTTTTATTTGCTTGCGGACAAATCCAGACAGGCGCAGATTTTCAGTGCGAAGGATTGCAACAGCCACTGGCCGCAGAGGATAAAACTTCTGCGGCCTTTGGCTTTTTTAAAGCCCTGTCCGGCGCGCTGGAAATCGGATTGCAGAGGGCAGGGAATGGCCGGGAAATTTAACCTACACAAATCTACACAGCAAAGGCTCCGTAAGTTGCACTTTGTTTCATCTTAACGAAAACTCAAAAACGCATTGAAACCATTGAATCCATTGAGCGTCCTTTGTTTTCAATGCTTTCGTTAAAATTTGCCGAGCGAGTTCGAATCTCGCCGCCCCGACCAATTTATTCCGAAACGATGTTCGGCGTCAGGGTGAAGTTCATGTCGCCGATGGCGACTTCGAAAGATTTTCCTTCGCGGGCAACCACCTGCGTGACGATCAAGCCTTCCGTTTTACCGTTCGTCATTTTCGATTCCAGTGCCATGGTGAGTTGCAGATCCTTACGACCAATTACGTTCGGCTTGATGGTGCAGCTTTTGCCTGCGCCGAGCTGGATGCAGGTTTCGTAATGGTTCGTCAGTGAAAGTTCGCCAAGGTCTCTGGCGTTTGTGTTCGTAGCCACAGAAACGCTGTTCGTGCTGCCGGGTTTCGCGGCGGCTTTTGACAAGGTTGAAACTTTCGAACAGCTCGACGGAATCAAGCTGGTGAAAATCATTGTTATCGCGGTGGCAATGTGTGCTGTGCCCATGCCGTTTTGAAAGCAAATGTCGGGCCGTCCTCGGCTCGGCCAATGGAAGCGTTAAAATTTGAAAATGAGATCGGCAGTGTCCAAAAAAACAGGAAAACTGTCCGAAATTTAATCCGCGCGGTCGAAGATCAATGTATTCTTGTCATCCTTGAGCGTCAAACGCAAGCCGTCGGTCGTGGTGGCGGACAGGGCTTTATTTCCGCTGTCACCTGCAAGTGTCAGGCTGTAATTAGTCCCCTCACTTGACCATTGGCCTTTCCA
>CAXUBD010000015.1:19437-20829 GCA_964249225.1 uncultured Verrucomicrobiota bacterium
TACCAATTGTCCGTGCCTGAAGGCTGGCCGACGGGTTGCGGCTTGAAATTCGGCAGATTTTTAAGGGACGCCTGGTTGTCTGCGCCGGCGATAAAAACGGTCTGCGCATAAGCTTGCGTCCACAACGCCCGGATGCCTTTCATTTCCGGTGACGTGATTTTTGGCCGCGACTGTCGCAGCATGGCAATCGTCACGCCCACATCGAAATCCCAGCGACCTAGGATTTTTTCCGAATCATATTTCGCCGACTTGCCGGTTTTGAGATAGCCGGCCAGATCGTCCTGATTGGTTGTTACGATTTCCCAGACGGTGTTGATCAAATCGCTGTTCTGAAGAATGCCTTGAACCTGCGGCTCGTTCAGGATTTGTCCCATTGGCGCGTGTTGCGTCCATGCGTTGGTAAAATCGGCGTTTTGCGCGAGCTGCTGGAGATCATCGCGTTCCATCAAAGAAATGAACGCCGGATAATCCGCCAGCCGGCCACTTAACTGCGGATTCTGGCAGATCAATCCCGCGAGGTCGGCCACTTTGTAATAATTTTCCGGCAGCGTGGCGACGGCTTCCGCAACCTTGTTCATACGCGTGCTTTGCAGATCGTGTCCGAGCCGGTTGACCAGTTTTGTTGACCACGACTCGCCGTCCGATGGTGCGACTTGCACCGTCCAGTAACTCAAATTGAAAATCACGAAACAGATCAAGATGAAATAAGCCGCGCCGTTCAGCAAACCCGCGCACGCGCCGAGTCGGCGATTTTGGCGAATCCACAAGGACAACCGCAAATCGCCCGCCTTGTATTTGTAAAACATCTCCACTTTGTGATGCACAAAAAATCCTGCTACCTTGAATAGAATCAGCACCAGTACGAAACCGACGGCCGGAGGAATCGCCCACAACATTATCGGACTGTGAATCCCAACATGCGGCAGCAGAGGCTTGAATAATTTTCCCAGCGGTGCGGCCAGCAGAAATGCGAACAAAATGCCGACGAATGAAAAAGCCACGCGAATCGCGCCCTGCCGATAGCCGAGTCCGGCAAGCGATGCGAGTAAAACCAAAGCCAATATCCAAATGGTCATGCCAGTAATAAAAACTATTTTGCAAAAAAAGCACGCGAAAATTTTATTCTAATTGCAATCCAGGTGAGTGAGCCTCCGTCGAGCCGTGACAAAATTGGAGATTGTCGCTAGACGAAATCTCATTCTCGCCGCAAATTGTCAGGGTGAAGATTTCCATTGTCATCCCTGCTTTCAACGAAGAACGCTTGCTCGGCGCCTCGCTCGCGCAAATCAACTCGGCGGCGGGCGCGTTTGTGAAAATCGGCTGGGAAACCGAAGTGATCGTGTGCGATAACAATTCCACCGACCGCACGGCGGAAATCGCACGGGCGGCGGG
>CAXUBD010000016.1:0-20341 GCA_964249225.1 uncultured Verrucomicrobiota bacterium
CGCCCTTGCCGAACCATTGGCCCGACACGGTTTGCCCTTCGGCGTAGTAATCGCCGACGCCCAGATGTTCTTTGAAGTAACGCTTGGCGTCTTTCAAACTGTATTGTGCTTTTGGTGCTAACATCCCAAAAAGATATAATAGGAACGGCCATTTCCGTTAGCGAGCAGTGGGCGAGTTAGTGGCGGTTAAACGAAATTCTGCGTCGGCCATGCTTGAAATTCCAAAAAAATTTGTGAAAATCATCATGTCCAAGACGGACGGCCACCGATGATAAGGCTTGGAAATTTATTGCGTCCACGTCGCCCAAAAGCAGACGACGCGCCGCCAATCATTCCCACCGGCTGGAATCTGGACGACCCGCTTTTACATCTGTCCAATCATCCGCGCGACACTTGGCGCATCCGCGATGCTTGCGAAGGGACGCAAATTTTCGGCGCGACCGGCAGCGGCAAGACCAGCGGTTCAGGCCGCGCATTGGCGCACGCCTTTTTGCGAAACGGTTTTGGCGGATTGGTTCTTTGCGCCAAGAGCGACGAGCCGCAGCTTTGGAAACGTTACGCCGCCGAGACCGGACGCGAGCGCGACATCGTTTTACTTTCACAGGAGCATTTCAACTTTTTGCACTACGAGGCCAACCGACCGGGCGCGGGCGCAGGGCAGACGGAAAATCTTGTCGCGTTGTTTATGCAGGTTGCCGAAATCGCCAACCAGCGGCACGGCCACGCGACCGCCGACCTTTATTGGGAACGCGCCGTAAAGCAGTTGCTTCGCAACGCCGTTGATCTTTTGGCAATCGCTCGCGGCGCGGTGACATTGCCGGAACTTTTTGAGATTGTCCGCACCGCGCCGCAGGACGCGGATGAAGCCGCAAGCGCGGCGTGGCAAGGCGAATCCATCTGCTATGACTACGTTCAAAAGGCGGCGGACAACGCGACGAAAAATCCCGACTTGCAGCCCGAATATGCAATGACGGCCAAGTATTGGCTTGAAGAATTTCCGCGCATGGACAACCGCCCGCGCTCCTCGATTGTTTCCCTGTTCACGACTTTGGCCGACAGCTTTTTGCGCGGCACATTGCGGAAATTATTTTCGAGCGAGACAACCATCATTCCCGACCAAACGACGCTAGGCCGCATCATCATCGTGGATTTGCCGGTGAAGGAATGGAACGAGCTAGGCCAATACGCCGCCGTCCTGATGAAATTTATGACGCAAAAGGCGTTGGAACGCAGAGCCGACACAGATGGACGCCCCGTTTTCATCTGGGCGGACGAGGCGCATTATTTCAGCACGGCCTATGACCAGATTTTTCAAACGACCGCGCGGGCGTCCCGCGCTTGCACGGTTTATTTGACGCAAAATTATTCCAATTACTTGAGCGCGCTAGGCGGGGAATCGGCGCGGCCAAAAGTGGATTCGTTGCTTGGCAATTTGCAGACGAAAATTTTTCATCAGAACAGCGATACGGTGACGAACCAGTGGGCGGCGGAACTTATCGGGCGCAAGCTGCAATACCGCTTGAGTTCGGGCAGTTCAGAAACCCACGGCGGCGGCAACGCCAGCCGCACGACGACCGAAGGCGAACAGCAGGTGATTGATCTGGAAATGCAGCCGCGAGAATTTACGCTGCTATGGAAAGGCGGCACGGATTACAAATGCTTGACCCGCGCCGTCATTTTTCAGGGCGGGCGCATTTGGGGGAACGGCAAAACGTGGAAGCACGTCGTTTTCAATCAGGAATGAATTATGGACTGGTTCAAACTGCCATTGGACGTGATTTGGAAACACGACATGGGCGAACGTTATTGGACGTGGGGCAGTCTCATCGGCCAGACGTTTTTCATTTCGTTCATCATTAGTTTCATGCTGTTTTTCTTTTTTCCCGACCAAGCCGTTTTGCCGGTGACGCACAAAATGACATTCAAAGATCATTTGCCGGTGATTACCACCGACGTTTTTTTGTTGCTGCTATGGATTTTCGGCGTGGCAAATCTTTTGGAAATCCGCAAACGTCGCAAGCGCGGTATTGAGTATTATTCGTATTATTGGGGAACGCCGCGCTTTTTCCCCGACAAGCCGGTTATTCATTCGTGGGTAATTCCGCTTTGTAATGGTTTGATCGCCTTTGGCGTTTTCAAACTGTTTCATGCGCTTGGCATTTACCTGTTCATTTTGACCGCGTTGCAGTTCGGCTACACGTCAAATTATTTTGATTCAAAAAAGATTGATAAAATTGACCGGCGCGACCGTGAAATTTTAATGGAAATCAAAACTGACGAATACGAGGGCGACCGTCAGCCGCAGTTGGAAATTGTCCGAATTGCCAAGCCGCCGGTAAGGACGGCGGTAAATGAGGAGTCAGCATTTAGTCAACGCTGGAATAAAGTTTTCAAACCGTCAGATTCTAAAACGAAGTGAAGTGTTTGAAAATTCCGGTGTTTAGACTGTCCGGCTTTCCTGCTGACAGCGAAGGAAACCGGACAGACTAAACACCGTGATATGCACCTATACGGTGACGCATTCAATGTCCGTTTCTAAAATCCCGCTACACTTCACAGCCGCTTCGTTCCGCTCCGATTTCAGAAACGGACATTCAATGCGTTGGATGATAAATTTTTCAGATGACTAAACGTGATTGAAGGTTGAAACGAACATTGGTGTTTAATCAATACTGGTTCAATTTTGATTCAATGTTTTGCTTCCTATTCGTCAGCTTAAAGGTGGACGCCCCACCCCTTAACTCATCGTAAGGATTTTCGGCTATGCGCCGCGCGACATGAAATGTCATGTTGAAAAGTGTTGAACGGCGTTGACAGGTTCAACGCAATTCAACGGCTTTCAATCCGGCGATTTCAACGCCTTTCAACAGTCATTTGCTTTAACTCGCCCACCATTTGGGTTTATCCGCCCGCTACTCGCTAACGGCGCGCGCCCATTCTGGCGTAAATTGGCGGCGATGGATTTGGAAACCAAAAATGGAAATCGGCACGGCGGCGGGCGAGCGTATCGCAGCCGCGTTGAGCCGTTCGTTGATTTCATCCGCGCGCAGCGTCAGCAGCGCAAAACGTGGCAGGAAATCGCCGAACGACTCCGCTCCGAAAAAGACTGCCTTGTCACGTTTCAGGGATTGCACCAATTTTATCGGCGCTACCTAAAACGTCAGGCACGGCCAAATTGGGAAAATGAAATCGCTACGCCATCCGTCGCAAAACTGCTTACGGTTGAAAAATCGTTCCAGCCTTTGCTTGCGGAAACGCCGCCAGCCCGTCCATTCCGGCGACCGAATCCCGACAACATTAACCTCAATGATCCAACAAAATTATGAATACGACCAGACGCATACATCTAAACCCGCAATCCAAAGGCAATCTCGGCAAGAGTTTTGAAGCCGAATTCCGCACCGCATGGCTCGACCGGCTCGGCATCGCGTGGAACGGCTCGGACTTGGACGACCGGCATTATACTTTTGCCAACCGGCATCCCCAGGTTGTCCGCTCTTACGAACTTGGCAACGGCCAAGAGAGCAAGACCGCGCTCTTGAGTTTGTTCCGCCGCGTATTGAAGGACACCGCGCCGGTGCATATCGTTGACACCCGCGCACAGGCCGACGCGCTTATCACTTCCGCGCTTGAAGAATTGCAAGTGCTGGACGTGTGCGCCGAACAGGGCGTGCGAATGACGTTCCTTTTGTTCCCGACCGACGACACCGAAAGCATGATGAATCTTGGCCGGTTGTTTCTCTACGCCGGCGACCGCGTGGATTATGTCATCGTGGAAAATCCGGCCAAGGCGCGCGGCGATTTGTTCAAAGGCTCGCAACTGGAAAAACAGTTGCAGGATTTTGGCGCGAAGGCGATCACGCTGCCGACCGTCACGCCAACAACTTTGCTGGCGATTGAAAAGGCCGAAGCGATTGCCGGGCGTGGTTTGAATTTCGCCGAATTGTCCCGTGTTGAAGCCGGACATCTTGAACGGTTGCTTGCCGGTGAAATCCAGTGGGCGATGCAAAAAATGTTTCGTCAATACGACGCGGTTGCTAATTTGCTCCTGCCGACTGATTTTATTCCGAAAGAAAAATCCGTTGCGAAAAAGAAGGCCGAGGCGCAGCCGCAACCGCAACTGAATTATGGAGAATGATTTTATGGACGACACCGATTTTGATTTTCTGTGCGACGGCCTTTCAGCCGAGGAAGCAAAACGTCTGCGGAAACTTTTCAAGGAATGGTGCAACGGCGACGAGAATTCCTTTCCGGTGCAACTCGCACTTTTGACGCGGGCGCAGTGGCGCGCCGCCGCGAAAGTGCCGGTGCAGATGAAACAATCGCTTGAGCAGATTGACCAAAAGCTCGCCGAATACAGGCAGACACCCGGAACATTACTAAAAAGTTTCAATGCGGCGGTGAATACGAAAACGAAGGAACTAGAAGATATTCTTGATGACCAGCGCGACGAAGCGAACGTCACTTTGAAGGATTTACGCGTTCACACGGCCAACGCCAAAGACGCAACCGAGCAGCTTCAAGAAGAACTGGACAAAGGCCAACGCGAAATGAAGCGCATTCTCGAATACACCGAGAAGGAGCGCAAACGCTTGGAAACCGCCGTCCGCGAATACGACGAGCAACGAAGCCAGTGGTCAGTCATTTGGTTTTTGCTGCTCCTTGTCGCAGTCCTGGTTGTCGGCTATTTGCTCGGCAAGTATTGGCATTGATCCCTTGCGAATAATTCAAATGATAATTTTCGCGCGCCAGTTCATTCAGGACTTTTAATCTTGAGCGGCTTTATCCAGCCGCAAAAGTTTTCCAACTGAAATGCCGTAAAGTTTCGCCAGCTTGATGATTTGCTTGCGGCCAGCCAAATTGCCGCTTCGTTCCCAATACATCAAATTCGTTCGCGGGATGCCCGTTTTTTTGGACACCTCATCTTGTGACAATCCCTTTTCTTTGCGAAGAAGGAAAAGCCACGCCCCGTAGGGATTCCGGCGCGTTTTTGGTTTGCGACCCATGCGCGCAAAGATAACCGCAGCCTTTAGCAGAAATTTATTTTGACAATGTATTGTCAATTATGATTGCATTCGCTTTGACAGCGGCGCAAAAAATAACCCATGAATCGAAAGGCAAAAATTCTGATTGTTGAAGACGAAATGCCAGTAGCAATGATGATTGCGTATTTGCTAACGCGCGCTCAATGTGAAGTGGCGTTCGCTCATACGGCAAAAAAAGGAATGCAGTTGGCCGCAGAAGGAGATTTCGATTTGATTACACTCGACATTGATTTGCCGGACGGCAACGGATTCAATCTTTGTAGCCGCTTGAAAGAACATCCCCGTTTGTGCGATACGCCGATTATCTTTGTATCAGGCCGCTCTTGTTTGGAAGATCAACAGCACGGCCTCGACGTTGGCGCAGCCGATTATATCACCAAGCCGTTTGAAACATTTGAATTTGCTCCGCGACTTCTTTCACACATCAACCCGACGCTCGCCCATGCGTGATAGTTGCCGACAAGATTATTTGCTTTTGACTCGATTGCGGGACAATCGCATCCGAAAATCCGGCCCTAATTTTTTGATGTTCACGTTGGCGGGAAATAATTCATCTGTTTTCGTTCCAAAAACTTTTGCCAAAATAAAAAGTTCTCCATCAGGGACGCGGCGTTGCTGCGTTTCCAGTTTGGCAAGCGATTCACGGCTTACATCCCAACCAAAGACCTGCAATCTCGCGGACAATTCACCCTGCGTCCAACCCTTGCGGTCACGCAATTCGCGGACTTGTTTTCCAATCAGATTTAGCGGTGACGAAACTTTTTTGATGCTCGCTACGTTAGCAACGCCGGACGGAAGAAATGTTCGATTCAGGTCACAAATAAGGCTTGTCAAACTCGGCGCGCTTTTGGGATTCTCATTTCAAGAGTTTTCCGTCAGCAATAATTTCTTTGGAAAAAATTGGCAAATTAAACCGAATTAGTTAAAACGAAAGGAAATCAGGTATGAAAACTTGGCGTAAATTAACAGTTGGCAGACTGCTGATTCTGGCTGCCTTATTATTCATCGGCACAACCACGCGGGCGCAAACAAACAATGGCGTCCGGCCACCGCCGGAAGATTGGATGATGCTAAATCCAATTATTGCAAGCAGCCCCGCCGCCGCAGAGCTTGTTTCTAATTTGTTGGCCGAGCCGCAGCCGGAATTGAGCGTGCCGAAAGTTTCACAAAATAGCAGCATCGCGGGAACATTTTGGACCTTGAAAAACGGCAGCGCGCCTTTGCCCTTTGACCCCTTTCCCGATTTGCCGCTTTATTCTGTTGGCACAAACGGCCAGTATTTGATTGACGACCGTTCGGTTGACTATACGACTTTGGACGAACAGCAGGAGGAAGAGGCGGAACTTGAGGGACTCACAAATCCGCCGATTTCCATAGCTCCGATTAACACGAACGGCCTTTGGCTTGAAGTGCCGCCGGACAGCTTGGCCGTCACGAATCATTTCAAAGTTATTCTTCACAACACCATTGAAGGCCAGAGTTACGATTTTCTCACAAAATCCGATCTCTCATATCCGACATGGGCGACGGAATTGACAACGAATAATTCGTCGGCAAATTCGATTGAAGTCGTATTGGCAATGAGCGGACGAACAAATTTATTTGTCTGGGCGCGTGTCACCCAATCATATTCTTTTTACATAAATACTCCGCCCATGAGTCAGGACGTTTATGACGGCGACTCGGTGACATTCTATGTTGACGTTGGCGGCAACACGAATTTAACTTTTCAATGGACATTTAACGGCACAGCGATTGACGGAGCAACGAACAGCAGCTACACGATTGACAGCGTTCAAGACGCCGACGCTGGCAATTATGCCGTCATTATTTCCGATGGCACAAATTCGCTGGTGACTCCGGCGGCGCAACTGACCACCGAAAGTAGCACCGGCGACCCTTCCTTAATTCCCGTCACAAGCGGACGACAAAACTACACTTTCAAGAGCGGCATTACATATTACATCGGTTCGCAAACGTATTTATATGGCAACACAATCATCGAAGGCGGCGCAATTTTGAAATTCGACTGGAATTACAATTCAAGTTTGCTGGTAATGGGCGGACTGATCTGCAAAACCGAGCCGTATAATCCGGCGATTCTGACTACGATTGACGATGATTCAGTTGGCGAAGTGTTAGGATTCAGCAGCGGCGCACCGCAGACCGCCGCGAATGGCACACCCTACCTTGACATGACTTATTCCCAAAGCAATTCCATCAGTAATTTGCGCGTATGCTTTGCCGATTGGGGCGTGACGACTCCGCTTGTTTCCCGAAAGCTAGATGTTTGGGATTGCCAGTTCGTTGAGTGCAACTACGGCCTCATTAACTTGGTAGCCGGAACAGGCGCAGACGATAGCTTGCACAATGTCCTTTTTGCCGCGTGTGGCGCAGTCGTCGGCGCTTCGAGCAATTCCGTTGCCATTGACGGAGAACAGGTGACGGCGGATGTAGGCGATTTTTGTCTGGCGAATGTCACGCCAAGCCGGATTGCTTTGACGAACAGCATTCTTTGGGGAAATTCCCCGACCGCCACGACGCTTTCAACTGTTAATGTTGCTTCCAATCCCGACGGCACAAATTTTGTCTATGAAGGCAACGGCAGTTATTATTTAGCAGCCAATAGCCCCCTTCATCATTCGGGAACATCCGGCATCAGTTCGCGTTTGCAAACTGAATTGCAAAATAAAACTACTTACTCGCCCGTCTCGATTGCTGCGAACACAGTAATCAGTGGCAGCTTTACCTTTTCGCCACAGGCATTGCGTTACACTAATGGCGCACCGGATTTGGGCTATTACTACGATGCTTTGGATTACAGCGTTGCGGGCGTCACTTTGTCGGGCAATATCACCGTGCAGCCCGGCACGGCTATTGCCGTTCGCAATGATTATATTCCGGCCTATGATTATTACACCGTCGAGGGATTTTTAGTTCAGCAGGGAGCAGCATTTATCAGTCACGGAACACCGACCAAGCCGAACATTTTCACTGCCGAAAAAATGGTGCAGGAATTTCCCGAAACGGATTTTTCGGAATACCAGTATTATTCTGGATTTTCATTCGGCACAATCTCTTTCGTTTCTGATTACGAATTAAATTACAACAATTCGCGCGCACCACTTTTAGATTTTGATTTCTCGAAATTCTTTTTGCCGCCAAGCGATTATCACATTTGGTCAGGAATGGACGAAAACGATTACTACGAAACGTCGCCGGACAGTTCCATGTTTTTGAGTATGCAGGACTGTCAGGTTCATGGCGGGCGAATCAATTTGGGGAATCCTGACCAGTATAATTATGATCCGAGTCAGGTTTATACCTATGGCGCGGTTTATTGGATGAATGACTCATTCGAGAACGTCAGCATCAACCTTGACCCGACCTATAATGAATACGGTTACGGCGTCAACTGCGATATGCAGGTTCAAGCTTACAACAATGTTTTCAAAGGCGGCTTGTGGCTTCATCTTGAGCCAGTTCCCGCGTCGGCGGGCGACTGGACTTTCACGGACAATTTGTTTGATCACGCGGATTTAGTTCAAGATACAACTCAACCTTTGGATTACAATTACAACGGATATTGGCCGTTATCAGCAGACGAATTAACTTACGACTATAATTTCTATCCGTGGTATGTAAATAATACAAACCAACTGCAAACGACCACGACCGGCGACGGTTTTACGGACGGCGGAAACGAAGTAACCTTAAGTAGCGCACCGCCGTATCAATTCGGCACGTTCGGGAAATTTTATTTGCCGGACACAACGCCACTTTACGGCGCGGGTAGTCGCACCCCTGCCAACGCCGGACTTTACCAATACACAACGCGGATTGACCAAACCAAAGAGGGCAGTGAAACGTCGGGACACATGGTGAACATTGGAATACACTACGTCGCGGCAAATACCTACGGCCAGCCGAAAGATTCAGACGGCGACGGCATTCCCGATTTCGTGGAAGATGCAAACGGCAATGGCGTTGCAGACGGAAACGAAACCGATTCTCAAAATGCGAATACAGCCGGTTACACTGACACGACAAATTCGGTATATGACAATATAGACCTTTCCGGCGATGGACTGGTTGGCCGTCTCAAAATAGCGTTAGGCATGAATCCGTTTGACACAAGCAATCCGCTGATTGCCACGCAAATTGTCACTGGCGAAGAACCAGACATTGCCACGTTTGAAGTGCCAATCAGTTACAATTTAATCACAAACATTGGCAGTCTTTCCCTCTTGGTTGATGGTAGCGCAGCTTCCTTTCAGGAATGCGACCCCGCGACGGATGGAAATTGCCTTCTCGAATGGAACACAACTTTTGAATCGCCCGGGCAGCATTATCTTCAAGTTCAACTGAACTCAAACGGCCAACTGTTGAAGGGTGATCTTCCAGATGCAAGCATTTATGCCGCGTCAGGAAAAATCATCCCTTTCATTTCTACTAACGTAATGCAGTTTGACCCCGCTTATTCTGAATTCAGCGATAGCGGCGCAACACTGCAAGCCCAATTGCCAGAACCCGACGCCAATTACATAATAGAATTGAAAACGACAAATGGTGTTCATATTAAATCAATCACCAACAGCACTTCTAGCGGCGTAATAAATGAGCCGTGGGATTTAACAGACGACAACGGCAATCCCGTCACCAATGACGAGGTTGACGCTGTTTTCAACGTCACTCTTTTAGACCCAGGTTCAGGCACATCCACGCGGCGTCTCAATCGGATTGACAATCCGGTAACGGACGGGAATTTCACCATAGCTTATGCTTGGAACAATGGCAGCATCGCATCAGGCGCGATGCGGGATTGCGTGCAGTGGGGAGTCGTTGACCCGTTGCTTACACCGTCAGACCCAGATTTCTTTAATCCGAATCCATATTCTTCTACGTTTAACGACTATACATCGCCAGACGATAACGGAAACCCCGGATACATTTCATCTCAATCATTTGCCATTAGCAATTTGCTGGTAAATCTGGCTAATTCGGCAACGAGAAATTTTCATTATGATGGACATGGAAATGCACAAGCCATCGGCAACGGATTAGGAGATAAAGACCCCAATCTTATTAACATTGCTGCCGCTGACGTTGAGGGTGCGCTGCAAAACTTTTTTGGGACAAAAAATGGCCCACACCGTAAAAATCCCTATCGTTTTGTATTTCTTGATGCTTGTGATACGGCAGATCAAACTTCTTGGTCACGAGCTTTCGGCATAATGGATAAAATAACTTCCGACGAGTTGGCCAACGGAAGCCCGCCCCAAGCGTTTGTTGGATGGGTGAACGAATCAAAAGGGCCAGAAACATCGGATGAGTTTTATGACTTTGCCTCGACTTATACGCTTTTCTATACCGCTTGGGTTAATGGTGCTACTTTGGACTCGTGCATCCAAGAGGCATCCAGCCCTAACCCTTTTGGCGACGGAAGTGTGATTCTCAATTTCCCGCTCGGTCAAAAGTATTCATGGCCGTTTTCGTGGACGTGGTATACGAATCCAAATAATAACCAAAGCACATGGGCGAATGATTTTCATATCAGGGTGTATGGTTACACAGGAATCACCAGAACCGGCTACGAATCAGGACATGACGGTTCTCCATTTCTGAAATAAAATTTAAGCAAAGAAAATGAGAAACACAGGCTGGCTTTTGCAAACTCAACAGGTGTCGCGGCGACATTATGTTTTGGCATTTGCCGTGTCTTTGTTAGCTCCAATGCTAATCCTTTGTTTTCAGTCCATCGTGATTAAAAATCGCGGTTTTCTATCCGAAAGAGATATGCTATTTGATGCAACAGGCAACGCTTCGCATTTTGGAAGTTGGCTTTGGGCAAATAAATTATGGATTGGAACAGTGACAGCGACCACATTTTTAATTCTTTGTCCCTTTCTGAAATTTCGGATTTTGCGTTGGATGATTCTGATTTGTCTTTTAACTGGCTGGACGTATTTATTTTGTCGGATTTAGGGAGGAAAAATTATGCGCGTTTCAATCTATTTATTGTTGAGCCTGACTCTGTGTGTTTATGCACAAAACAACTTCATGCAGACGCCAAAGCCGAATTGGACGGCAGCGACCGCCAGACAACGATATGAAAAATTAAACTTCACAACTCCGGCGTATCGAAAAGAAGCTCTACGGCTCGTCATTGAAGAAGCTAATCGCGTGGCGCAGGAGTTGAACTTGCCTGAAAATTTGCCAATCACGGAGAGCAATCTAGTTGAGGTATTCATTTCTCTGCCGTCAATGGTGCGGCTTGGCTTTGGGAACATAACGACGAGTAATTACACTTATTATGCAACCGTTGGCGACAAGTTTTCCTATCTCGAAAAGCATTTCCCCGACGTTATGAATAAAGACTATGCTGAATTGAAGGCGCAGTATCTTTGGCCGATGAGCCGCATGGACACAAACGCTGCTTACCAATTAGCGACACAGTGGCTTGCAGCCGCTTCAATGGACGTTCCAGCAATCAGCCGCGATTGCAATGTTCACGTTGAAGCCTTCACGCCCGAAGGAAAAACTGGCGCGCATTTTGTGCCTTTATATCGGGTTTATTGGACGCAGAAAAACGGAAGCAGCGTTAGCCCTGCTGCCTCGATTGAATTGTTTGAGCCGACAAAAACTTTGCGGCAACTGCGCGTCAACAAATCTGAATATATTTTAAGAGCTCCAATGCAGATTACTAACGCAGACTTTTTGCTTTCGCAAACCAACGCTTCAATGAGCGTTGCCCCGCAAAACAGAATGATTCACTAAATCACGGCTGGCGTTTTAACACGATACCAGCGAACCGCCATTTTTTCAGAAATTCATCGCAGGGCATTCTGTCCAATCCATCCAACGGATCACCGACAACCACTTCGGAATCTGTGACTTCAAGAACCGTCACATAATGGTCAACCATAAAACCGAATTTGACGACGGCAACCGTCAGTCCAGCTTTTTTCAATTCCGATAAGTTTTTGAACGCTCGGTATTCGGCAATCAAGCCATCTTTGCCGTATTCATTTTGCAACGCCTCGGCGAGAATGTCCGGCGGTGTTCCAGTGGTAGAACTTGTATAGGACAGAATCGCAATTTTTCCTTCATCGGCGGGCAAGCCGAGTTTGCGGAGCGCGGTGACGGCGGCGGCAGGCCCGCAGGTGTAATCGGTATTTTGCCGACACACCCCGTCCGCGCCGATGCGCGTTTGCAAATGTTCGAGTTGATTGCGATTAAAAACAGGCGCAAGGAACGGCCAAACGGACATGACGAAGGCAATCACTATCATCAGCACGAGAACAACCGTCCGATCTCGTTTTTGTGGCAGTCGGGAAAGCGGCGTTGTCAAAACCATCGCCGCAATGAAACCCATGACGGCGAATTTTTTTCGTCCAATCATCATCCAAGAAATCGGCGGCGTGAACGACAACGCCGGAAAATGAACCGCGACGCCATAAATCAAAATCAGCGCGAGCGGAATAAAATAGCCAAACACCCAATACGGTTTTGGAAGACGCGAAAATAAATACCCAAGCAAAGCACCGGCGAAGGCAAACAGTCCGGCGGCGATTGCGTCAAACCAAAGATTCATTCTGTGCCAGAATAAATGAAGCTGACATGAATGAAATCAAATTTGCGGGGTTGCTTTTAGGGTGACGGTTGCCGTGCAGTCGGACGCTAGTTTGAAAATCTTCTGCGCGCTCGTTGCAGTCGGGCGACCTTTGGCCGAGTCAGGTTGCGGTTTGCGCTCTTGCGCCGCGCGGCGCATTGTGATTGATTGTTTTTTAACGACGCAATCAATCACTTTGGACGATTTCCCGCGCCGGATATTTTGCTCCGTTTCGCGCCACTGGACACGTCGGGTTTTTTGTGGTTATTTTTATCTGATTTTTATGTCTGACGGCCAAAGCGCACTGGAAAATTCCAAGCCCGTTTCGTTTTCGGATGCCGCCCGTTTTCTCGGTGTGGACGTGTTCACTTTTCATTCGATGGTTCAGCGCGGGGAAATTCCATCATTTTCCGACTTGTGGGGTGAATCCGTCGTTTCGCAGAACGATTTGGATAAACTTGTTGCTGAAAAGGATGCCCCATGTTGAAACGCGACGGCAAACCGATTGAACGGCGCGACGTGCCGGGAACATCCGAACGGCTGACTGCAACCGAATTGGCCGCTTACAATGCCACCTTTGCCACCATCGAACGGGATTTCAAACAGATTGAGAACATAAAAGGCCAGCTTGAGCAGCTTGGCCGGACTTCTTTTGAATCGTCTGACTCAAAATCGCTTGAAACCGTGACGACTGCGAACGGAAAAAATTGGAACGCGCAAGCGGTTTTGATGAATCTGCCGAAAGGAGAAATTTTGCTTTGCCGCGAGCCGGAAGGAAATCAGTGGGCGATTGTCCAGCGGCTCAATACAGCCGGACGTTACGCGCAGACTCACGGCGACGCATCCGTTCTTTTGACTGCCAACTCCGCCCGCGAGGCAGTTGACGATTATTCCAGCCAAGCCAATCACACATTGCGTTTCATGGCTCGAAATCTCACTGCCAAAGCGCAAGGCGTCGTTTGGGAAAAATATCCCGACAACAATCCGAGCCAGGTCGTGCGCGCCATTTCCGAACGCTGCGCTTTGGCGGTGGACAATCCCCAAGCATTGCGGCAGGAGCAGCAACAAGCGATTGAGCAAAAGATTGAACAGGGCGTGAAGCGATCACGCGGCATGAGCATTTGACGTATGCCTTTGGACGACGCTATTTACAAGCAACAGAAAACCGAGCGCGAGCAGCGGGATAAATTTCTCCAGCGCGAACGGTTTCTCAATTTGAGGCATTTGCCCGCGATGATGAACCCCGAGGAGACCGCCGCGTTTTTGGTAATGACCCCGCATTATATTCCAATCCTTGTGGCGCACGGTTTGTTGACCCCGTTGGGCAAGCCGGTTCAAAGCTCGGTGAAGTATTTCGCAAAGGTGGTTCTCGAAGAACTGGAAAAAGATGTCGAGTGGCTTCACCGCGCGAAGGCAACCGTGCAAGAACATTGGAGCATGAAGAACGCCCGCAGGTCGGGCAATGCCGAGTTTTCTCCGCTGCCTGAAAAAGCGCGTGCCTTGCCGCGCCATTCTCCGACAGCGCGCGCCGCCGCAAAATAGTTGTCTTTTTGCGGACACCAACGGACACCAAAACGGACACCAAACGAGTTAAAAAGGGTTACACCGAGTTACGCCGAATTTACTTGAATCCCCAATGAAATCAGGTATATTTGAGGCACGACGGTAAGGAAAAACAGCCGATTCCGACCCTCGCCTCCAACTCCAAGTTGCATTTTTGCAACGGGTTGTAGATTCCAGAGGAGGCAAGTGCCAGTGAAATCAATACTGGGATACGGCTCAACAACTACTCCGGCATTACTCGGCAATCACTCGCGATGACGGGATTCGCAGCCCGTTTGGTGTAGCTGATACACCCTAAGCGGCGGTCGTTGCGTTTTGGCTCTGTTCCAGTCGTCTCTCCGTCTGCACTTCACTTTTTGCGCTCGACGAACCGCTGACCGAAGCGTGCAAATAGAGAATGGGATTGCATGAAGAATGTCGCATGGTACTGACAATCATGTTTCATTTTAGCGTCGATGGAACGTCGCTGCCAATGGCCCAGGGGTGGGAGTAAATCGATAATTCATGCGAACAAGTCAGGGGGAATTTGGTCTCGATTAATCTGCCGGCCACCGTCAAATATTTTTTGTAGTTTACCGTTGTGCCAGCGGCTCAAGCGATAAAGCGTAGCGAACGTAAAATCTGGCACCAAACCGCCTTGGCCGCCAGTCAACTCACCGCCACGCCGAACATTGTCAATCATCCAGGCAGGCAGCGTAAGGTGATAAGGATTGCGCCGCACTTCACCAACATGGAATGTTAATGCCGTGATCAAATCCCCCAAATCCTGCGCGCTGATCTCCACCATCAAGTTTGGCGAAGTCATGGCACCCCAAAATTCTGTTTCCACCACGGCGCATTTGAACCCCGAGGGCAAAGTCTTCAGCGCATCCATGACCAAAAAGTGCGTTCCGATATGAGTGCTGTTCCAATCAAATTCATGCGGCACGAAAATCACGCGCGGCTGATGCTGCGCGAGCAGGCTGGCGATGATTCGGACCGATTCCGCCCAATGCGCTGGATCAGTATCACGCGTCTGCACATTCACCTTCTCCAATCCTCACGGTTTTGTTTGCAGCAAACCGAAGCCGATACAATCGCAACAGGCTTTCAATTCCGCAAACCGTTCAGCCTGACGCTCCTTTTTACTCCCTTGTGTCACTGCCACGTTGATGACATTCCACTTTGCCTCGCGCAGGAGCCGCAGCGCCAGTCCGCCGGTAATGACTTCATCATCCGGATGCGGCGAGAAAATCAAGGCCTTCGGTGCGTCCAATGCCAATTGAGGCCGTTGTGCGCGCGGAAACATGCCCAACTGGAACGATTTTCCAAGCCGTGCGAACCGCTCGTATTCCGAAACAAAATGATGATATGGATTCATTGAAAAATGATTAGGACTTCAATTTTGGCAGACTCGCCGCTGCAATCGCCTGTCCGTGGCGTTTGTCTTTTTCGTCGGGAATATGAAAGGCAACGCGCCCGGCGAGTTCGGGAAACTCCACTTTCAAAACATCCTTCGCGCCGGCGCCGATCAAATCGCCGCCCCGCCCGGAAGTCACGCGCCCCAAGATCAGCACATTTTTAAAATCGTAAAAATCCGCATAATGCGCGAGGGCATAACCGAGAAATGTTCCAAGGGTCTCGTAAATTTTTTGTGCGCGAGAATCGCTCTGCAACATCAGCGCCTGCACTGCTTTGAGTTTTTCCGGCAAACCCAACGCCGGGTCGAGTTCAATTCCCGCCGGCTTAAGCAACCGCCCCACGGCCTGCTGCGAAAAATACTGCACGCCGCAGCCATAATCGCCCGACCACTCGTCCACGGGCGCGGCGGGATTATAATCAATGGGCATGAACGCCACTTCGTTCAGCCAGGATGTAATGTTGCCGTCCATGTTCACATAACCGCCCGCCATGCTGGTGCCCAATGCGATGCCTAAAACACCGTTCTGTTCAAGCGCCATTGATCCGGCAAGCGCCGTTACTTCTCCGTCGTTGACGATTTCAAACGGGATGTTTCCCCATTCCTTGCGGATTTCTATAAACATGTCCTTAACCCTTTGCTCAAACACATTCGCCGGGATGCCGCGAAACAGCGACGCCACCTTCACGCGGTTGTTCACATAAACTCCCGCCGAACTACCGCCGATGGCATCCACACGAGGTAGATGTTTCGCCGCCAGTTTCAACGAGTGCATGATCCCGTCGTAATGATATTGCGGATCCGTCTGCTTGACGGGATCCCAAACCACTTCTTCGCTGAAGACCACTTTGCCGTCCATAATGGCGGCCACTTTGCGGTCGTTTCCGCCCAGATCGAAACCGATGCGGCAACCATCCGCCCGTGGGCTTGATTCTCTTCCGAGGAACCGTTTCACGACGGGTTGCCGTATGGAGTCTGCCGCCAATGGAACGAAGCCGGGCGTTTGCTCGGCAAATATAAAATGGTTCATGGCACCGGCATCCAGCGGGAGTGGCACGATAACGGCCGGCTTCAAATGGAGGTTTCCACCGTGCGCGGCGAATTCATCGGATATAGCCGCATCTGGCTTTGGGACGGCACATTGCTTTCGGAACATCTTAATCTTCGCGGGCGACCGGTCACTGCCGCCGAATATCGTGCGGCAGCCGCCAAGGATAAATCGTTGCCGAAACTTCGCGGGCAACCTGCGAAGCTGCCACTGGAATCTCCCGCCTGGACAAAGCATATTTACCGCGTCTTCGTGTCCTCGCTTTTGGCGAACCCGAACCGCAATGAAGCGCGGAAATGGTTGCGAAAGAAAACTGGCGACCAGACCGCGCGTTCGCTCGGACGTTTCAAACGCGAACGTGACGCGGAAAAATTCGTGCAGTCGCTTTATGACGCGGGTGCCATCACGGTGATCCTGCCGGATGTTTATCAAAACAAGACCGGCGACCAGTTCGCCGACTGCTTGCTCATACGTCTGCCGAAAAATTCCACACTGCGAAAAGCCATCCGTCAGGTCTGCGCGCGATTGCAGCGGCGCGATCTGGGTGCGATGCAGCTGGGCGAGGATATTGGCGAGAGTCATTTGTATTTTAGTTTCGGCTGATTCAGCGGATCACCAGACAACCGCGCTCCTCATTCACTTCAAGCACCCCGCACGCCGGGCGCGACGACAACAAACATTCCGAGACGGCATCGCCGACCAGCTTCTCGACCGCATCCCGCATCGGTCGTGCGCCGAGTTTCGGATGAAATCCCTTTCGCACGAGAAACGGCAACACGGATTTTTCCAATTCCATTTTGTGTCCGCGAGCGGCGAGAAATTCGATCTCGCGCGCCAGAAACTTTTCGGCGATCTCCAGTTGGTGTTCGTAGCTCAAACGGTTGAACACGAGCTTCTCATTGATGCGGGCGAAGATTTCCGGGCGCAGTGCCTGTTGCGCGCGCGAAAGAACATGGCGTTCCAGCGTCGCGTCGTTGGAATGTTGGAGGCTCATCAATTCCGCCGAGCCGATGTTCGAGGTCATCCAGACGTAGAAGCCGCTGAAGTCGAGCGTCTGGCCGGTCGCAATCGTGATGCGCGCGGCGTCCAGCAGTTGCAATAATATATCCAGCACGCGCGGATGTGCCTTCTCGGCCTCGTCAAATAATAATGATCCTCCGCCTGGACGTGACGCACCTTCAGATACATACTGGCAACCTCGAACCCCCGTTCTCTGATTCTTGGCAGCAAGATTGTATTGGCTTGGACACTTTTTCCATGGGGTGTAACCCTTATGCCGCTGTCGATTCGGACGTAAACCAGCTTTTCCAACACCAACCACGAGTGGAAATGCTTTGTCGCCTGGCACCCGCCTGATTTCTCAAATTCGATTCACTCGACCAGATGACGGATGCTAATCAAAATCGAAATGCAACATCCGCGCCGATTGACCAGCCGTGGATGTTGTCACCCCAAAGATACGATCCGCCCAGGCCAATCCATTTCACCTTCCAGAGTTCGCCCAAAAAGTCCAGCAACAGACGTCCGTGAGCTTCATAGACAGAAGAAGTGTTCAAGCCATTTTGGAGATCACCAAATAAATCAGTCTGGCTGAAATAACCGCCGGTCCGCAATTCGTGGCCGAACAGTTCAACACCGAGCGGCACATCCACGTCAATTTTATTGACCCACGCTTCGAAATCACCATTGACATTCAGATTCGGCGAGGAACTGCTGAAGCTCTCCGTGTAAAAATAAGTTGGTTCCGATGAGAGGGTGAAGATAGTGCGGTGCCAAGTATATTCATATTGCAGGTTCAAGGAAGGTCGGATTGTCCAGGTATCCACGTTCCAGTCAATCAATCCGAGTTGCTTGGCTTCAGGTAGATTGGCCAGCGCAAATGCGCTTCTGGCAGTGTAAGTGTTCTCGGTATTGCGCCATATTGATTTCATAACGATTCAGCAACGAAATTGCCCATGTCTTGTCGGCATCAAGATACCACGTCGCACCCAAAGTGAACATATGCGTCCAATAACCGCTGCCGAGGTTAAGGAAAAAAAGTTTGTGATGATCGTATTCACCGGACGGTGCCCAGAATGAGTATCCAGTAACAATATCGAATCGTTTCAAGTGCCAGGATAGTATCAGGGGTTCCACCTGAATATCACCCAGTCCAAATTCATTCACCGATACAACATTCGGACCGAATGGAACCTTGGCATATTTTTCTAAAATGGTTGGCACTCCTTGGTCATGTTTTTTATAAACAAAAGGAATCCTGACAGCCACGCCATAGTCCGCGCCCAAGAATTGCCAGCCAGTCATCCAAAGCAGGCGTGGCGCTTGAACATATGTGAACAAGTTGAATCCCGGTTTGATTGTAAATGGAACCGATCCTTCGTAAGTATGTTCCAACTGTCCTTGAAAACCTGGGGGTGCGGTCAGAATAATAAAACGAATTGTAATCTTCGGCGTACAAATCTAGCGGCGGCATTGAAACTCCCTTGATGCCTTCACTACCGGCGGGATAGTGTTGAGCGTGAAGTTGGTTGGTTGTGGCGAATAAAGCGCCGCTTCCCAACAGTAGACGAACCGAAGAAAGTATCTTCATTCCCTTCGTCGCGCCAAATAATGTGTGAGTACAAAATGTTTGCAACTCAAAACACGATCGGCTCGTTCAGTTTGCCGCATTGAGCGCAGCGCGAGCGATCCACGTCCGCGTCGTCGGTATAGACGAAGCTGCATTTTGTGCAGCGGAAAATCCGATCTTCCGAATGTGTCGGCCCAAAACGGCGGCGACGCATTTCGGAATAAATTCCCACCGCGCAAATCGCGCCCAGCGCCAGCGCCACGTAAACTACAATGAGCCAATCAATGGACATTTTTGAAAAATTACGGACTTGCCGGCGCGTTCGTCGCCAGTGGCGGAACGGTGTGCCAGTTGAAAATCAGTTGCCCGAACGTCACGCGCGGCGCGGGCGCGAAACGCGCGGTGCGGGCGAGTTCAAGCGCGCGCTGGTCGGCGTCGGCAAAATAATCGGCGGCGGTAAATCCATTGTCGGGCGGAAGCAAAACGGTGGAAACGACATCGCCCGCCGCGTTCACGAGCACCTGCACTTTGCTCGGCGCAATCACGTTCGCATACGGCCACGAAGGCAGATTGAGCGGGTTGAGCAATCGCCGTTGCGCGAGTTCGCCGGCAATTTGCAAGGTCGAGTTTTGCGCGAGCGCGGGTTCAACGGGCGAAACCGGCTCGCTCAATTGCGGCGGCGGCTTGAAATCCAGTTGAAACGCGACGAACTGGTTCGTCTGCATGAATTGCGCGAAGGTCGCGCCCAATTTTCCGTCCGCCAGCGCCAGCCAGCGTGGCGATTCCGTCCAGCGAAAATCTGGCGGCGCGATGGCGGGCATTTTCAACCAGACGGAGTCGGCGAAATCTTTTGCGTTCGGCAGCGCGAACAGCGTCGGGTCGTCGAGCGCGATGAGTTCGTTGTCATTGTCCGCGAGCTGGAGTTGCGGAACATTTTTCACCTCGCGCGGCACGATTTGTTTTTTGGCGCCGAAAATAAAAATCAAACCAACGTGCGCGGCAAACACAAGCGCGATCAATGTCAGCCAGCGCTGGCGCGACCAGCCTTCGCCGCGCTTCGGCTCGGCAGGCCAGTCTTCGCCGGGCGGCTTCGGCTCGGCAAGCC
>CAXUBD010000017.1:0-16063 GCA_964249225.1 uncultured Verrucomicrobiota bacterium
GCGTAATGCTCGATCAAAAAGCCGATGAACCGTTCGTGCGTGCCGAGCGGCGCGCGATGGATGCACAAGGGCGTCTTCTCCGAATTGTCGCGGTCGCGATATTTCAGGCCGAACTTCGCGGGCACGGCGAAGTCCACCTGGTTCGTCGCCAGCGTGAACTCGCGGCCGATGACGCTCCACACCTGCACGTCAATCTTCGGGCCGTAAAACGCCGCCTCGTTCGGCACTTCGACGTAGGGAATTTTTGAATCAATCAAAACTTTGCGGACCATGTCTTCGGTTTGTTTCCACAACGCCGGTTCATCAACATATTTTTTGCCGAGACCATCCGCGCTGTGCGTGCTGAAACGCATCACATATTTTTCAATGCCGAAAACCTTGAAATATTTCAGATACATTTCGTTGACCGCATTAAATTCTGCGGCGAATTGTTCTGGCGTGCAGTAAATGTGCGCATCGTTCATGTTCAACGAACGGACGCGCATGAGGCCGAACAATTCGCCCGACTGCTCGTAGCGATAGCAAGTGCCATATTCCGCGAGGCGCAATGGCAAATCGCGATAACTGCGCGGTTCCGCCGCAAAAATGCGGTGATGATGCGGACAGTTCATGGCTTTGAGGTAATAACTTTCCGGCTCGCCAAGTTTTTTCAATTCTTGGCGCAACGCGGTCAATTCGTTGAACGCGGCGGCAATCTCCGCTGGCGCAATGCCGGTTTTAACGGCGTCTTCAACCAAATTAAACTGCTCGGCTTTCGTGTTCTCGTGCATTGCGAAAAATGTTACTGCCCGCGAATCGTGAAGGCAAATCAGGAAATTCAAATCGTCACTTGCCTTTCTTTGGCAATCCGCTAAACCTTTGACAGTTCTTTAACAAACCAAATTTGCGTAGCGTTGGCTGCTACTCAAAGCTCCAGAAAAACCGACCAAATTTTCAAGGCATATCACAGAACAAGCCAAGACGCGCGCCCGAGTGGGCGCCGCCTTGTGTTTTTCTGTGGGGCGCCTTGGTCGGTGCCTTCTGGGAGGAGCATGAGGTGTGCGCCTTTCAGGGTCTTCTGGAGAAAACAACCGGCCAAAAAAGAAAGTCAAAACCATGAAAACAATTCCGAAAATAATCATGGTGGGCGCGCTTGTGATGGCTCTCACCACAACAGTATTCGCACAGAACACGCTTCAGTTCACTGGCGTTAGTGTAACGTCAGAAAAAGCCATTCAACTTCATTGGGCGAGCAACACGAATGAAGTTTATGAAATTGATGAGGCCGATCAACTGGCTGGCAACCCTGACGGCACTACGGCTTGGAATCAACTTTACAATGATTATCCATCGCATGGCACAAATACATTTATTGCCGATAATGGAAATTATGATGTCACCCCCTGAAATTCAACATCCAAAATTTTTACCAATGCGATTTTATCGTGTTGCATTGATTGAAACCAATACATCAGCAAGTAATCCTACCGTGTCAGTTATTTCGCCCACGAATGGAACTTCTCTTTCGGAAAGCGTAACCTTTCAAATATCGGCAAGCAGCAGCGATATTTTAAGTGAAATCAAACTTTATATTGATGGTGAAGAACAATGGCCGAGTGATGACGATTCAAATTTTGTCATAAATACGTGCGAATGGCCGAATGGCAATCACATTATTTTTGCAACTGCAAAATCTCAATCAGGTCTTGAAGGCATTCCTAATTCTAGTGCGGCCACTTATGGACGCGCCGTTTCATCTTATGTCAATGTCACTTTCAGCAATCTCATTTCAAGCTTTGATTTCTCGCAGCCGTTTTTTGAACCAGCATTAGGACAAACGCAAGCAGTCACGGCGACTTTTGCCGCAAACTGCGATTGGACGTTGCAGATTCAGGACGTGAACAGCAACACCGTTCGCACGGCAACAGGTAGCGGAAGTTCGATGGAATTTGATTGGGATGGAACTGGCGACGGCGGAACAAATATCCCCGACGGCGTTTACAATTATGTTATTTCAGCACAAACCAATGGTGAATCAGGGGATGCCATGTTGTCGCGTGGTTCAAGTTCATTTGCTCGCTCAATGGCTGTCCCTGCGGAATCGTCGGAAGTGTGGGCGGTAGCTCCTGATTCGGAGAATGTCGCGACATTGGCGATTTACCCGCCGGGATTTGATACGAATGGTTTCACAATCTTTAGTGCCACGCCGTCCGAAGTTGCATCTTTAACCGCTTCTTCTTCCCGCGCTGAATCCGCCGTTGCCATGGATAGTGGCGGTTCTTCATTTGCAGCAGACGATGCCAGTCCTGCTTATTCCGGCCCATCGGGACAATCCACTGCCGGGCCGACGCGTAAGCCCAAATCCGGCGCGAAAGGCACAGTCGGAACATTTGGTGTTCTTTACAAAACATACAGTCTATATGGATTTAACAGTCCGCATCCCGCTACTGGATGGCCGCCGCCTTTGCCAACACTCGTAGCGATTGACGGTCAAGGACGAACGGATCAAACTCAAGATAAGCGGATTTTGGAATTTGCAACCATTGCCAAAGATTTTGCGGATGGTATGAAACGGGCTGGCTGGAAACAGCAATTCCTGAAAGCTGACAATCAATGGAGTGCAACAGATATTGAAAAGACTTCGCTTGGCGGTAACTCCATTTTTAATACTTGTAATTTCGGTCTTTTAATGACGCACGGTTCTTACGGCAACTCCGGCAGCACCGGAACTGAAGATGATAATATCCGCTATACTTATTGCTGGCTCGGCGGAAATAATTATGTGCGTTTGTCTGACATGGACTTTGGCAGCGATGGAACAAATGGGCTGAAATGGATGACGATTTATGCTTGCAACATTCTCAAATCGGCTAATTACAACAGCATGAACAGCAATTTCAAAATTCCTGTAAATGAAAACCTACATTTGCTTCTCGGTCCTAGCTCATTCACTTATGCCTTTGACGGATTTGGAAAACATTACGCAGAAAATTTAGTATATTATACTAATTCAATCATTAACGCATTTAACAATGCAGCAATTTATGAGGCTAACTATCACAGTTCGCATGTTACTAACAGTATAACCCATGCCGTTTCTGGCTGGCCTGCTTGTTTCAATGATTCTTTGTTGTATTACAGCGACCCCGATTCGGAAGACGGTTTAAGTTATCAGCAATATTCCATATTCAACTATTCTCCGTAGTTGTGAAAATTCTCTTATTTGCATTCATCATTCTTGGTGGAAGCTTCAACTCTCCAGCCGATTTATTTCGGCTGGAGGGTGAATCTTATCATCCTCTGACAAATGTTGAAATTGTTTGGAAGGCGACGAATAACCTGCCGCGTGGTTTATGGGTCTATAAAACCATTCCGCAAAATTTCTCAATGGCTGTCGTTTCTAATTTAATGGCAATCGGAGGGTTTGAATGGAAAAATTTGAGCAAGTCGCCTCGTTCTCCACTTCTTGATAAAAATTTGATTCATTTTCAGAAATCAACAGGCTATTTGAATATCGCTCCGACACTCGGTTGGATTGAATATTGCCCTAATGAGTCCAATGACCCGCGAGCGCCCGTCGTGAATGTTCCTGACAAAGCAGAAGTCGAAAAATTGGCTTTGGATATTTTATTTCAGATAGGCATAGACCGTTCATTGCTGTGCGGAAAAAAAATGGTTATGAAGCTACGGAAGGCAAACTGTCGCGCGACGGACAGATATTGAGCACAAATGTTTTTCAACGCGGAATTTCATTTGCGCGTCAAATTGATGGCATTCAGTCGCGAGGTGCTTGTTTTATGGTTGAATTTCAAAGCCAAGCCCGAATCACCCACTTCTTTCTTCAATGGAGAAATTTATTGCCGTATGAATCGCGTCTTGTTGCTACGCCGGATGAAATAATGAACGCGATCAAAGCCGGACGCGCCCACCTTCCGATGCAATCTTTCGATGTAACAGATGTAGAGCAAGCCAAGAAATTAGCTGTTGTTGAAATAACACCATATTATTTCGACGACGACATATTCAAACCTTTGGATTTCATGTATCCCTATGCAGATTTGAAAATAGAAGCTGATTTTGGAAATTCAAAGACGGCCACCTTTTATCTTCAATGTCCGATTCTCTCGGCCAACAGAAGCGAGCCATGAAAACTTTTGCCATTCTTGCGACAATTTTGACATCAGCTTTTTCTTCCCTTGCCGGTCTTACGTTGGAAGACGTTTCGCCGCATTTTTCGACAAATGCCGAAATCATCTGGCAAGCGTCAACCAATCATTTGCCGAAAAGTTTTTGGGTTTACAAAAAAATGCCGCGAATTTTTTCTGCAACGACCATTTCCAATGCAATCATTTTGGCATCATTTCAGGATAAAGGATTTCCAAAACCTTCAACGAATCAGGTCGTCCTTTGGACTAAAAGTTTCGATGGTGAAATGGAACCGCCTGATTTTGCAATTTTACCGGACGCAGGACAAATGTCATTCACACTTGGTGATCGCATACCGGATTCATCTGAAAACATTTTTACAAATGAAGCGGCTGTTGAACGTGCCTGGAATTGTCTTTTTCAACTTGGAATTGACCGAACGCAATTTATAAAAACCAATGTGGCAGGTTCCGGGATTTATGGTGTTTTCTTGCCACGTCAAATTGACGGAATTGAAACTATGAACGAATCAGAAGGTTTTCAAATTCAGTTTGGCAAGGATGGAAAAGTTCTACAATTTTGTCTTTTATTCCCAAATCTTGAACGTAACAAACGAAGTCAGGTTGCAAGTCCGCAACAAATCATCACTTGCATCCGCGCATTCAAAACGCCTTCGCTGCCAAATGGAGATGAGCCGGATTATTTTGGGCGAATTAAAAATCTGGCTAAAGCAAAGAAACTCACCATCACGAAAATCACACCGTATTATGGCGAAGGTGTCTATGGAGAAACCCCAACAAACGGTGAACCTGCAAAAATTGTAACGCCCGTTGCCGAATTGGAAGCCGTTGCCGATTTCGGAAACAGCAATGTCACCGTCCGGCTTATGTCACCCATTCTTTCATCGGAAGTCAGCAGATTGTTGGCACAATAGCGGAAATTCATCAAAAACCCCTAAAAACCGTCCTTTTCTTCAAGAAACTGCCACTTTCCGCCTCGCGGATGCCGCTGGCTGTCGAATTTTGACCAGTTGCCAGGTCGCGGATGCCGCTGTCCGGCTCGCGGATGCCGGACGCTCCGGCCAGACGAAGACGATGCCAACGGCGATTCAAACGATCATGAGCATCCTGCGCAACCGGCTGGACAAACAAATGGTGATGTTCAAGAAAACACAGCCGGAGTTTTACGCGGGTTATTTGAGCGCACGCGTGATTATTGACCGTGGCGGACACAATGGCGGTTCGCAACCCGCGCCCGCGCCGCAAAGTCAGACGCAGAAATAATTGCGCGGAAGGATTACCGTTGTTTCACGAATTGCCCGACTTGCGTTCGGCAATTTTTTTTGCGTGGTCGAGCAGTTGCTTTTCCAATTCTGCAATGCGTTCCTGAAGTTTTTTGCGTTCCTCGCGGTGTTCATCCATTTCCATCGGCGGAAACATTGAATCCGCGTAATACGGCAAATGCCCGGAAGTTTTATACATTTTCTCCCGCGCAATGTGCGGCGTTTTCACGCGCACATAACCGGCGGCGAATTCCGTTTCTTTCGCCAGCTTTTCCAGTTCTTCCACGATCGCCGTGCCTTTCGGCAGCCACAGCGGCAGTCCCGGCCCGACGTATTCGGTGTCCAGCGCGAACAATCCCATCTCCGCGCCGATCTTGCGATGGTCGCGGCGCTTCGCCTCTTCGAGCATCGTGAAGTAGGCGTCCATCTCGGTCTTGTTCTTGAACGCCGTGCCGTAGATGCGCTGGAGCTGCGGATTTTTTTCGTCGCCTTTGTAATACGCGCTGGCCACGTGCGTGAGCTTGAACGCGCCGATGTTGCCGGTGCGCATCATGTGCGGCCCGGCGCAGAGGTCGAGGAAATCGCCGTTCTTGAAATACGAAATCGGCTCGCCGGCGGGAATGTTCTGGACGATGTCCAATTTGAATTTGCTGGGCGTGCCGCGCGGATTCAACGCGGCGAGGCGGCCTTCGTTCGCGTCCTGCAACGCCTGTTCGCGCGTGACGACGACTTTTTCAAACGTGTTGTTGGCCTTGATCTCCTTTTTCATCTCGGCTTCGATGGCGGCGAAATCTTCCGGCGCGATGCGATGCGCGAGTTCCACGTCGTAATAGAAACCGTTCTCGACCGGCGGCCCGGCGGCGAATTGCGCGTCCGGCCAGAGCCGCAGAATCGCGGTGGCGAGGACGTGCGCGGCGGAATGCCGGATGCGTTCGAGTTCGGTCATCTTCGCGCGGTCGTCGAGGGTTTTGCGTTCTTTCGGTTCGTCAGCCATAAAATCAGATTGGCCACAGAGTCGCAGAGACACGGAGATTAAAAAATAAAATTCTTCTCTGCGCCTCTGTGCCTCGGTGGCAAAAAATCACTTCGCCGTTTTCCAGATTGAAATCAGTCCACCGAATCCGCACAGCAGCAAAACATTCACGGCGATCGCGCCGCTGTTTTGAAATTGCGGCAGGAATTCCAGCGCCGCCGCGCCGACCGCCGGGCCGATGCAGTTGCCCGCGCCAATGGCCGCCTCGTGGATGCCGCCGTGCTCGTTTTTCGTGTCGCTCGCGTCCATCGAATAAAACAGCGACGAATAATAAATCAATCCAATCGCCACGCCGAAAACAATCTGCGCGAGCAAAACGACGGCCAGCGCCGGCACCACCAAAATCACCGCGAACGAAACGACGAGCAGCGCGAACGCGCCGGCCAACCAGCGAAATTGGTAATGCCACGCCGTCCACCGCCAAAGCACGATGAACGCAAACACGCGCGCAAAGCACCAGAGCGAACAGACGAATCCCGCGAGGCTCGTTGACAATTGAAATTTCGCCGCGACGCCCGGCAGCACGGCGATGAGCGTGTTGATGGCGATGTAGGCGAACGGATTCGCCAGCCAAGCCATGCGCTGAAAATTTTTTGCGCGTGCGGGCGAAGTGTGATTTTTTTCATGCGTTGAAAATTCTTTTCCAATTTCAGGCGCAATTTTGGCGGGGTGAATTTTTTCCAGCCAGAAAACCATCACGAACTGCAACAGCATGAACGCGAGCGGCACAAAAAAAATGCTGCGGTAGCCGAGCTTTTCGATGAGCGTGCCGCCGATGAAAAAGGCCAGCGCATTGGCGACCGCCCAGGTGATGTTGTAGATGCCGACGGCGCGCGCGGGATTCGCGCCTTCGCTGACGAGCGCCTCCAGCACCGGCCAGGTGAAACACATTCCGACGTTCACGACGCAAGCGGCGGCGATGGCTCCGGCCACAAAATGCAGTTGCGAGCCGACGGCAAGTCCGGCGGCCATGACGCCGAAACCAATTTTTAGCGCGGTGAAATTGCCGCAGCGTTGCGCGAATTTTCCGGCCTGCCACGAGACCAGCGTGTAAATCAATCCGATCAGCGCGGCGAGTGCGAGATTATGTTTGTTGTCGAAACCGAATTGGTCGCGGAAGAAAAAATAGAGGTAGTTGAAATAAATCACCGTTGCGAAGGAATTGATGCCTTCGATGGTGTAACAGGCGGCGAGGAATTTTTTTTGCGCGTTCACCGGCCGGAAATCTCCTCGATGGCCTGGCGGCAATACCATTTCACCGCGTCGGTCATCGGCGGCGACAGTTTTTCCAAATCTTCAAGATTGCACCAGCGGATGTCGTGATGTTCCTCGGTCGCAAGTTTTATTGCGGCGGAATTTTTCGGTCGCGCCCAGTAAATCAGGCCGATGTGCTCGTGCGTTTCGTTGATGCGATGGATGTCAAGAAAACGCGGCGCGATGAGCGCGCGCGTGCCGGGCGACGTCGTAGGCGGACGTTCGCCGAGCAGTTCCACGTCGAGTCCGCTCTCTTCCTTCGTCTCGCGCAACGCGGCCTGCTCCGGGTCTTCGTCCAGCTCGATGTGCCCGCCGAGCGGCAGCCATTTGTCGAGCTTGCGATGATGGATGAGCAGAATCTTGCCGTCGTGAACGACAAAGATCGCGACCGTGAAATCAATTTTTTCGTGGATGTGGGCCATGGTGTTCGTTTATCGCAAAAACATGAATCAATGGCTCGGCATAAAATATAACTTTAGGCGGAAATAGCTCAAACTGAAATAACATTTGAAAACGCAGGGAAATTTTCTCGCGAGATTTGCTTGTTTTTCACCATGACCGACTGTAGGCTTCGCCTGAAGTTTTAGAGAAAATTAAATGAGTGTTTTGAGCCGCATTTCAGCGAGCATTAACGGCTTAAAGGCCGCTGCGAAAACTGTTCCCAATCCTGCATTGTCTCAATGGCTCAACAAAGTTCATCCCGGCGACTGTGTTGAGTTAATGGATAAAATGCCTGCTGAATCCATTGATTTGATTGTTACCAGTCCGCCATACAATCTGCGAAACAGCACCGGCAACGGAATGAAAAACGGTAGCGGCGGCAAATGGGAGAACGCGCAACTCATCAAAGGCTACAAAGGACATAGTGACGATATGCCGCATGATGAATATGTGAAGTGGCAACGCGATTGTCTGTCTTCCATGATGCGAATTTTGAAATCTGATGGCGCGATTTTCTATAATCACAAGTGGCGTGTGCAAGGCGGGCTTTGGCAAGACCGTTCTGACATCGTAAAAGATTTTCCTGTGCGACAGATTATCATTTGGAAGCGCGCCGGAGGTATCAATTTTAATCCCGGTTACTTTTTACCGACTTATGAGGTTATTTATCTAATTTGCAAACAAGATTTCAAACTCGCGCCGAAAGCCAACGCCTTCGGTGACGTTTGGAGTATTGTTCAAGAAGATAACAATCCTCATCCTGCACCGTTTCCGACTGAATTAGCGCAGCGTTGCATTGAATCCACAACGGCAACAGTCGTGCTTGACCCATTTATCGGCAGCGGCACAACAGCTATTGCCGCCGAACTTTGTAATCGCAAGTGGATTGGAATGGAAATTTCAAAAGATTATTGCAAGCTCGCGCGTGAGCGAATTGACACCGAGAGACGGCAACTGAAAAAATGAGCATTCAATTTCCTGCGGGTCTGCCAGCCAATAAACAAGAATTGTTTCAACGGTTGCGCGACGTGATGCAAAAGGGCTGGTATAAAATGCCTGCAAGTTATGGCGGAACAGGCGCTGCAGGAAGATTTCTTGAAAATCTTTTAGGCAAAAAATCTGATAGTGAAAGTTTTGCTGATACGACGGGATGGGAAATAAAATCTTACACAGCCAAAACGAATTTTATCACACTTTTTCACAAAGAAGCGCGCCCAGAAAAAATCATGCGGCACATGGTCAGCAAATATGGTTGGAAAGATAAACAAGACCGATTGAGTTTTCGGCACACAATCTCTGGTCAATCAGATCGTTTTCGAGTTGATGATGACAGCAATCAAATTTTCGTGCGCCCATTAAAAAAGAATGGCGGTAGTCCTTATTGGACACATGATGATTTACTAAACGCGGCTGCTAAATTACGAAAGGTTGTTCTTGTAAAAGCAGAGAGACACAAACAAGAAGTTCGTTTTGTGCAAGCCGAATGTTTCCAAGATTTTCTTCTGGGCTTTTTTGTTAGTGAATTAGTAGTAGGAACAATCGCAGTTGACTTTGACGCACGCGAAGCAAAACCCGGCAGTATCGGATTGCGAAATCACGGCACAAAATTTCGGGTTCAACCACGCAATATGTGCCGCCTTTACGCGAAGAAAGAACCGTTTAACTAATTTTCTTACCGAAAATTTATTTCATCCGGTCGAAATTTTTCTGGAGAATCTGCCAGTCTTTCAGGCCGGTGACTTTGCCCTGGAACGATTTGTTGATCTCGGCTTCCTTCGCGTTCTTGGTCGGCTTGCTGACCTTGTAGAAAATCCCAAAGCTGCCGGGAAACGGTTCGCCCGCGAGTTTGTAGGCCGCGAGTTCGTCGGTCACGTCGTGCGTCTTGGGGACTTCGTTGAACACGCCGCCTTTGCGCGGGTTGCTCGCGTCGAATGCGCCTTCGTAAAATTCCACGCACTCGCTCAGGCACTCGATGAAGCTGAAACCGTCGTGGTCCATCGCGGCTTCCATCATCTGCAGAACATGATTTGGGTTCGTATGCGTCGTGCGCGCGACGAACGTCGCGCCGGCGGAAATCGCCTGCTTCATCGGGTTGATCGGATAATCCACCGCGCCCCATTGGTCGGTCTTGCTCTTGAAACCGAGCGGCGATGTCGGCGAAGTCTGTTTCTTCGTGAGGCCGTAGACCCAGTTGTCCATCACGCAATAGGTCATCTTGATGTTCTTGCGCGCGGTATGGTTGAAATGATTTCCGCCGATGGAAAACGCATCGCCATCGCCGCCGAAAACGAACACGTGCAAGTCAGGACGCGAAAGCGAAATGCCACTCGCGAACGGCAGCGCGCGTCCGTGAATATAATGCGCGCCGTGCGCCTGCACGAAATACGGAAAACGGCTGGAGCAGCCGATGCCCGCGACGGTGGTTATTTTTTCGTGCCACATCTTGCGCTTTTCAATCAGCTTGAAATACAGCGCGAGGACGGAAAAGTCGCCGCAGCCGGGACACCAGGTCGGATGGTCGGCGGCGATTTCTTTTTTGGTCAGCCCTTTGCGTTCGCCGTTGGCGGATTGCGTCGGCGCGTTGACGACGGCGATGTTGCCGGCGTTGCGGTCGGGAATTTCAGTGGTGAGAGTGCTCATGGTTTTGCGAAATTATTTTTTGTTGCTGGCCAGCACGCGGGCGCGATCCAAAATTTCCTTAACTTTCCACGGCAGGCCGTCGGATTTGTTGATGCCGCGAATTTTCGGATCGCAATAACGCGCGCGCAGCAGCGAGGCGAGCTGGCCGTAGCCGTAAATGCCCTCGTCGTTCAGCTCGACGACGAAAATGTGGTGGAAGCCCTTGAAAATTTCCTCAAGTCCGTTCGGCAGCGGATTGATGTGCTTGATGGTCAGGCCGGAAATCGCCTCGCCGATGCCGCGCGCGCGGTCAACGGCTTCGTTGATCGGACCCTGGCTCGAACCCCAGCCGACGAGCAGGATTTGTCCTTCGTCCGGGCCGTGGGTTTTCAGCTTCGGAAATTCCCACGCGAGCTTGCGCAATTTGTTGCGGCGTTTGGCGGTCATTTCCTGGTGCAATTTTGGCGAGCCGGTCGGATGGCCGAGTTCGTCGTGTTCGAGGCCGGTGGCGATGGGATATTTGCCGCTCAAAATTTTCGTGCCGGGCGCGACGTGCTGCGTGATGCCGTCGGGCTTGGACAAATCGTAAGGCTTGTGGTCGGCGACGGGCGTGAAATCGGGCGAGATGTCCTGGCAAATTTTTTCGAGATTCGGTTCCACAAACGCCTCGATGCGCGTGGCGATGCCCTGGTCGGTGAGGATGAAAACGGGCGTGCTGTATTTGCGCGCGATGTTGACGGCCTCGATCGCGGTGTAAAAACAATCTTCCACGCTCGTCGGCGCGAGGACGACGCGCGGCGAATCGCCGTGGCCGCCAAAGCAGGCGATGTTCAAATCAGATTGCTCGACGCTCGTCGGCATTCCGGTCGAAGGCCCGCCGCGCTGCACGTCCACGATGACGAGCGGCATTTCCGCCATGACCGCCCAGCCGAGCGCCTCGGTCTTCAAGGAAATTCCCGGACCGCTGGAACCGGTGACGGCAACGCGGCCGGCGTAGCTTGCGCCAATCGCCATTGAGATCGCGGCGATTTCGTCCTCGGTCTGGATGAATGAGCCGCCGTATTTTGGGAGTTCGCGTCTCAGCGATTCCATGATGTCAGACCACGGCGTAATTGGATAACCCGCGCCGAAACGAACACCTGCCGCGATCAAACCAAAGGCGAGCGCTTCGTTGCCGTTCATCACAACTTGATGGCGGTCTTTCTTGTCCGGCGTATAAAATTGATACGTCTTGAGCAGATTTTCCAGCGAGTGATTGTAACCGCCGTTGAAGCAGGTCAGCGCATTCGCGACAACCGTCGGGTCTTTGCCGCCGAAACGTTCCTCGATGAGCTTGGTGAGTTTTGTGACGTTGAGATCAAAAATTTTTGCGAGCAGACCGAGTGCGAAAATATTTTTCCCCTTGTCACGTCCAGTGCCGCCGACGGCTTCGACGGTGAGACTGGAAATATTCACGCCGACATGGCGATAGCTTTCTTCCCATTCCGGTTTCGGCTGAACGTGGTCGGCGTCGTAAAGAACGATGCCGCCGAGCTTGAGAGATTTAATGTGGTCTTCGTAACTGTGCTGGTAAAAACAGAGCAGCATGTCCGCCTCGTCGCCCGCGCTCAAAACTTCGCCGCTGCCGATGCGAACTTGAAAAATGGACGGTCCGCCGGAAATCGTCGAGGGAATCGTCATGAACGTCATGACTTCCTGCTCGCTGCGCCCGGCGAGGCGCGCGAGAAATCCGCCGATGGCCTGGATGCCGTCCTGCGAATTGCCGGCGATGCGGATGACCGCTTCGTTGATGGGAGAAATTTTCGGCGCGCCACCCGACGACGGCGCTTCTGCGATTGTATCACTCATGGGACTTTCGAATTTTTAAAAATTAACGGCCAAGCAAGGTGAGGTGGCGGCTGAAGACGATCAGTGCGACACCATTGCGCATTTATATTAAAGAGACGGTGCAAACGTGTCAAATTCTAATGGTGGGTTTATGGTGATAAGCGTAATTAATGCGGCTGCCCGGCAAATGAACGCAATCTATTACTTGCGCGCCGCTTGCGTTGCGCGGCCAACGTGCGTAGCGTTCTGTCAACGTGACACAGCAGGAACCCTATGACGACGCGATGTTCGATTTCAGCCGCGGCGATTTCGCCGGCGCGATTTCGAAATTAAAAAATATTCTTGCGCGCGAGCCGGAAAATTTTGACGCGCAACTCGCGCTCGGCATGGCGCATTACCGGCTCGGCGATTTTGCGACGGCGATCGCCGAAGGTCACAAGGCGGAAAAATTGCGCCCGCAAGAACAGCTCGTGCATACAAATCTTTCGCTTTTTTACATGAAGTCCGGCGATAAAGTGACCGCCGAAAAACATGGCTTGCAGGCAAAAATAGAATCATGGCGCGAAGAGGCGAAAAATCCGGCGGACGCCAAAACCGAAAATAACTCTGAACTGCAAATCGCCAAACCAACTTTGCAGCCGGTGAAATTTCCGAGCCAGCCGTGGAAAAAAAAAGAAGGGAAGGCTGGCGTATCGCCGTCCCAGACATAACATTCAGTTTGCGTCCTGGCCATCCGCCCAGATTAATTTATGAAATCCTCTTACGAACTCGCGATGGAACGGCTGAACAAAACCGCGCCGACCACCAAACTCACCGCCGCCCAGAAGAAACTCCTGTTGGAACTGGATTCAAGATACACCGCCAAAATCGCCGAACGCGAAATTGCGTTGAAGGATGAAATTGGCAAAACTCCGACGGAGGATGTTGCCAAACAGGAATCGTTGCGGGAGCAACTTGTCTTCGAGCGCAAAAAACTTCAGGCTGAGCTGGAGGAGAAAAAAGAACAAATTCGTTTAGTAAAATGATTTTAAAAAATGGTGCGCGCGAGAGGACTTGAACCTCTAAGCCTTGCGGCACCAGATCCTAAGTCTGGCGTGTCTGCCATTCCACCACGCGCGCAACGGCCTCAACTTGCGCCGTGGCCTGGCAAATCTCAAGCCCGCTTTTGCGAGCGCGCGATTGCACGAAGCCGGCGGTTCGGCTATTTTCGCGTGATGTCGTTTTGGCTCCGAATTCATTTCAGCGCGCTGGCCGTCGGTCTTGGCCTGGCACTGGGCGGTTGTTCGCCGTCGGATCAAAGCCAGCTGGACGAGGAAAAAGAACCGCATTTTGTGCTCGGCAACAGCCGCGTCAATGCGATGGATTATCAGGGCGCGATCGAGGCGTTTCAGGAATCGCTCGAAGTCAATCCGCGTTCGGCGTCGGCGCATTTCCGGCTCGCCTGCCTTTACGACACGAAGGAATCCGACCCGGCGGCGGCCATTTTTCATTATCAGGAATATTTGCGGCTCGAGCCGAAGGCCGACAACGCCGAGGTGATCACGCAGCGAATTTACAGTTGCAAGCAACAGCTCGCCGCCGACGTGCTGCAAATGCCCAGCGCGCCCGCCGCGCAACAGCAACTGGAAAAAATCGTCGAGCAAAACCGCCAGTTGCAGCAGCAGGTGGATGCACTCAGGGAAACGGTGAGACAGTGGAACACTTATTACGCGAACCAGCCGCCCGTCAATTCATCGGCGAACGCAAACAATGCCCAGCCCGTCATCGTCAACGCGCCGGGACCCGATGACATCTCAACGCAACCGGCGGCCACGCCACGGCCGGTTTCCGCCAGAAATCCGCAGCCGGTGGCCAGTGTGTCGCGACCCAAAATCCGTACGCACACCATCGTGGCCGGCGAAACGCTTGCGGCCGTCGCGCGCAAATCCGGCGTCAGCCTGAATTCCCTGCTCGCCGCCAATCCCGGCTTGAATCCGAAAAAATTGCGCGTGGGACAATCGGTGAATCTGCCGCCGTAAATTTTCATGATTTGGCGACTGACATTTTTTTTGCTGGCCGCGTTCTGGGTGACGATGAACGTCCTGTTGTGGCGCTCGGAATACGGTTCGCACGGCGGCGAAATGCCGGTGCCGGTGAATCTGGTCTGGCGGAAAATCATGACCGCGCCGGACGCCTCGTCATTGAGCATTTTTCAAAACGGCCGACGCACGGGTTTTTGTGAATTGTCCACCAGCGTTGGACAGGCCATGGCCAAGCTGGACGAAGACAAGCCGCCACCCGAAGGCGTCGTCACCGCCGCCGGCTACCAGGTCCATCTTAACGGCAGTCTGAGCGTCGGTGATTTTACCAACCGCGTAAAATTCGACGGGCGCATCCAATTTTCAACCACCCGCGAATGGCGCGAGTTGAACCTGAAAGTGTCCACCCGCTTCGTCGCTGTCGAAATTCATTCCCTCGCCACGAACCAGACGGTCCGCGTGGTCATCACCAGCGACGGCTCTCTCGTCGAACGCAATCTGACCTTTGCCGATTTGCAAAATCCCAGTTCATTGTTCCGCGCTTTCGCCGGAAATATCACCGACGGACTGCCCGGCGATTTTGCAATGCCCCTTTTGCCGCCGCCAGCCGCGCTCGGACAAAGTTTTCACTGGCAGGCGGAACGCGACCGCCTGAAGATGGGACGCGAGCCTGTTTCCGTTTACCGGCTGGAAACACGCATACTCGACCACCCGATTGTCATTTACGTCAGCACCCTCGGCGAAATTTTGCGCGTCGAGCTTCCCGGCGACATCATCGCCACGCTCGACGAATGGAGCCGGCCATGATCGAATTCACCAACGTCATCAAAAAATTCGGCGATCTCGTCGCCGTCAACGACCTTTCGCTCGTGATTCCGCGCGGCGAATTTTTCGCCATGCTCGGCCCCAACGCCGCCGGCAAAACCACCACCCTGAAAATTCTCGCGGGCCTGATGAAGCCGACTGCCGGTTCCGCGCGCATTTGCGGATTTGATGTCCAGTCGCAACCGCTCGAAGCGCGGCGCAAAATCGCCTACGTTCCCGATTTTCCGTTTCTTTACGACAAGCTGACCGCGTGGGAATTTTTCCGCTTCACCGGACAATTATTTCAGATGTCCGACGCGAAGATCGAAGCGGACGCGCAGGAATTGATCGAGCGTTTTCACCTGGTGGATTTTGTGAACCGCCCGCTCGAAAGCCTTTCGCATGGCACGCGCCAGCGTGTCGCCATCGTCTCCGCGCTGCTGCATGAACCGCAAGTGTTCGTGATTGACGAGCCGATGGTCGGTCTTGATCCGCAGCATGCGCGCATCGTGAAAGATGTTTTGAAAGAACGCTCGCTGGCTGGCGTGACCGTGCTCGTTTCCACCCATCAATTGAGCATCGCCGAAGAAATGGCCGACCGCATCGGCATCATCCACGGCGGAAAACTCGTCGCCGTCGGCGATCGCGACGGACTCCGCA
>CAXUBD010000017.1:16073-18954 GCA_964249225.1 uncultured Verrucomicrobiota bacterium
GATTTTTCTATGTGCCAACCAATTTTATTTTACGATTGACGCAATTTTATTATGTGCCACATTGTCACTCCAAACACTGACTTTAATCAATGCCTGCAGTTAAATCCAGTTTTCTCGACAAGGTGCTTGGTCGCATTGGGCGGCTGGACACGGAAGGATTGCAAACCGTCGTCCAGCGGCTCGCGCGCGAACGCAGTTTTCTCGAAACGCTGTTCAACACGATTGAAGACGGCGTGCTCGTGGCGGACGAGCGGGGCCGCATCATTTATTTCAATCAGGCCGTAACGCGGCTCATCGGTTTGCAGCCGGATGTGGAAGGCCGGCACATCACCGACCTGCTGCCGGAAGTGGATTGGGGAAAATTTTCCAAGGCAGACGCGACAGGCGGCACGCACGTCGCGCGCCACGAATTTGAAGTGCATTATCCGCGGCCGCGCTTTCTCCGCCTTTACGCCGCGCCGCTCGAAGGCGACGCGAAGGGCAGTTCCGGCGTCGCGCTGATTTTGCACGACGCGACCGAGGCGCGGCAAAAAACGTTTGAAGCGATTGAGAGTGAACGCGTGCAGGCGCTCACACTCCTCGCGGCGAGCGTCGCGCACGAGATCGGGAATCCACTCAACGCGCTGCACATCCATTTGCAGTTGATGGAACGCGAGGTGAAAAAATTAAAAACCGGCGCGGCCCATGCAAAATTGGTTTCACGTCCGCGTTCACAAAATCTCGCCACCGAAACGGACCCGGCGGAAATTTCCGGCAAGCTGGAACAATATCTCGACGTGGCCAAGGGCGAGATAAACCGGCTGGATTACATCATCACGCAATTTCTTCAGGCCATCCGGCCCGCGCCGTTGCAATTGAAATTAAATTCGCTCAACGGCGTGGTCGAAAAAACTTTGGAATTGCTCCGGCCGGAACTGGACAATCGCGGCGTGACGGTGAAAACAAAACTGGCGCGGCACCTGACCACCACGCCGATTGACGCGACGCAGATGCAGCAGGTTTTGGTGAACCTCGTAAAAAACGCGATGCAGGCGATGACCACGGGCGGAACGCTGACGTTGCAGACCGGCGAAAATTCTGACGACGTCTGGGTGAGCGTCGCGGACACGGGCGGCGGAATTCCGCAGGAGCAGATCAACCGCATTTTTGAACCATTTTACACGACAAAGAAAAAAGGCAGCGGCCTGGGCTTGATGATCGTGCAGCGCATCGTGCGCGCCCACAACGGGCGCATCGAACTCGAAAGCCACGTCGGTCGCGGCACGACGTTCCGCGTGTGGCTGCCTTTGCATGAACGCAAACCGCGTTTGCTGGAAAATAAAAATTAGCCACAGATTTTCACAGATATAAAAGCAATTCGGGATTGATAGAATTTAAAATTCATCCGTGTTTCATCCGTGACTAAAAACTTTTCATGAAACCAACTTTGCTGATCGTGGACGACGAGAAGCCGACGCGCGACGGATTGCGCGCGGCGCTCGAAGAACGTTACGACGTTTACGTGGCCGAGGACGCGAAAGCGGCGATGGATTTGCTCGAGCGCGAAAACTTTGACGTGATGCTCACAGATTTTCGTCTGCCTAATGAGGATGGCATGAAATTAATCGCGCGCGCAAAATCTTTGTCGAAGCCGCCGATTTGCATCTTGATGACGGCTTACGGTTCGGAAGAACTCGCGGTGGACGCGATGAAGCGCGGCGCGGATGATTACATCGCGAAAGGTCGTCTGCAGATTGATGAACTGGAAATGCGGATTGCCCGCGCGTTGAAACAACAAAATCTGGAAGTGGAAAATGTTTCGCTGCGCAAACAACTTGATTCCAAATTCGGCCTCGAAAATATCGTGGGCGAATCGCCGGCGATGCAGGAGATTTTTGAGATCGTCCAGCAGGTCGCGCCGACGCGCACGACGATTTTGATCACGGGCGAAAGCGGCACGGGCAAGGAACTCGTCGCGAAGGCGGTTCATCAATTAAGTCCGCGCGCGAAACTGCCGTTCGTGACGGTGCATTGCGCGGCGCTGGCACCGACGCTTTTGGAAAGCGAATTGTTCGGGCACGAAAAAGGCGCGTTCACCGGCGCGCACGAACGGCGCGTGGGCCGTTTTGAGCAGGCGCAGGGCGGAACGCTTTTTCTCGACGAGATCGGCGAGATTGACGCGACGATCCAGGTGAAGCTGCTGCGTTTTCTCGGCGAAAGAACTTTTGAACGCGTCGGCTCGAACAAGACGTTGACGGCGGACGTGCGGCTGGTGACGGCGACGAATAAAAATCTGGAGGAACTGGTCCGGGCCGGAAAATTCCGAGAGGATTTATTTTTCCGATTGCACGTGGTGGACATCCATCTGCCGCCGTTGCGCGAGCGCGCGGGCGACATTCCATTGCTGGCGCAGAATTTTTTGCGCGAGTTCGCCAAGGAAAACGAAAAGGCGGTGAACGATTTCACGGCGGACGCGCTTGCAGCGTTGCTGAATCATCGCTGGCCGGGCAACGTGCGCGAGTTGCGAACGGCGATCGAGCACGCGGTGGTGTTGTGCCGGGGCGAAAGAATTTCCGTGCGCGACTTGCCGCCGTCGGTGCGCGGTGGCACAGTAGGCAGCGTCGGCGAATCCCACTTAATGCAAAAAAATGATTTGACGGTGAAGGAGGCCGAGAAACAATTGATCATGCGTGCGTTGAAGGAGACCAACGGGAACCGGACCGTGGCGGCAAAAAAAATCGGCATGAGCCGCCGGACGTTTCACCGCAAATTGCACACGTATCATCTGGAAGGATTTTGATTTATGTCGGCATTGCAAAACTGGATTCACAAACTGGAGGTCGGCGCGGGACAGAAAATTTTAAGAGTCGTCACCTTGGTCGCCATGCTCGTGGCGCTGGTG
>CAXUBD010000017.1:18964-20309 GCA_964249225.1 uncultured Verrucomicrobiota bacterium
TCCAAATCGCTCGACGAGGTTTGGCAACGCCATGTCTTGGACTCGGCGCAACTGGCGCGGAACATTTCCGAAGGCAAGGGCTACACGACCTTGTTCCTCCGGCCATTCAGTCTTTATTTGATTCAAAAACACAATCTGGCGAAACTGGCCGCTACACCCGCGAACACGAATATTGATTTCGCCCAAATCCAAACGGCGCACCCGGATTTGGCCAACCCGCCGGTGTATCCGGTGGTTCTGGCCGGACTGATGAAAGTGCTGCCGTTTAATTACACGGTTGAAACCAAAAAACCCTTTTGGACCGAAGGCGGTCGGTTCATGCGTTATCAACCGGAATTTTTGATCGCATTGTTCAATGAAATTCTTCTGGTGGCGGTCGCCGGGCTGACATTTATTATCGCGCGAAAATTGTTTGATCCGACGGTGGCGTGGATTTCGACCTTGCTGGTTTTGGGCTGTGAACTGCTCTGGCGGTTCAGTGTTTCCGGTTTGTCCACGATGCTGTTGCTGGTCATTTTTATGGGGCTGGTGTGGTGCGTTTTTAAAATCGAGGAAACTGCGAGGCAAATCCAGCCGCAACCGGGAAAATTACTCGGATGGGCGGCGCTGGCGGGTTTTTTGGCGGGCGGCGGCGCGTTGACACGGTATGCGTTTGGCTGGACGATCATTCCCGTCGTCGTCTTTTTGATGTGCTGACGCCATGGTTGATCCGCAATCTCGCCGTCAGCGGCACGCTGTTTGGCACGGCGGGTTATGCGATGAGCGAAGGGACATTTATTTTTCCCGAATTTAGGCTGGAACGTTCGATCAATCCCGATTTGACGAACGCTTTTTTGCTCAAGCCTTACATTTATAAATTCCTGGCCAACTTGCGTTCCATTTTCCAAAACGACCTGCCGAAGCTGGGTGGAAGCTGGGCGGGAATGCTTTTTCTCGCGGGCCTGCTGTTGGGATTTCGCGGCGCGGTGGCTCGGCGGCTGCGCTATTTTTTGTTGATGTGTCTAGTTGTATTTATCGCGGCGCAGGCGCTGGGCCGCACGCAGCTTTCCGTGGAATCGCCGGACGTGAATTCCGAAAACCTGCTCGTCCTGATCGTGCCGCTGGTTTTCATCTACGGCACGGTTTTTTTCCTCACGTTTTTGGAGCAGATGAAACTGCCGATGTCGCAAGCGCGTTACGGCGTCATCGCAACGTTTGTTTTTATTTCGTGCCTGCCGCTCATCTGCTCGCTATCGCCGCCGAAAAATTCGCCGGCGGCATTTCCGCCGTATTATCCGCCGGACATCCAGAAAGCTGCCGGGTGGATGACGGAAAATGAATTGATGATGAGCGATGTGCCTTGGGC
>CAXUBD010000018.1:0-20169 GCA_964249225.1 uncultured Verrucomicrobiota bacterium
GCCGACCGTCTCGTAGTACCACATCCACGCTTCGGGATTGATCGGTTCGCCGACGGTGCCAAGGACGCGCAATGAACTCAAATCATGTTTCTCCGGCCATTTATCGCCGAGCCGGATGAGCGCGCGGATGGCCGTCGGAGCGGTGTAAAAACTTGTGACGCGGAATTTTTCCACGATGCGCCAGAAACGTCCGGCGTCGGGAAATGTCGGAATGCCTTCAAACATCAGCGTCGTCGCGCCGTTGCACAGCGGGCCATAAATAACGTAGCTGTGGCCGGTGACCCAGCCGATGTCGGCGGTGCAGAAATAAATATCGCCGTCGTGGATGTCGAAAACGTATTTGTGCGTGAGCGCGCTCCACAAAAGATAACCAGCAGTGCTGTGAACGACGCCTTTTGGTTTGCCCGTCGAGCCGCTTGTGTAAAGGATGAACAGAAAATCCTCGGCGTTCATTTTTTCCGGCGGACAATCCGCCGACGCCTTCGCCAGTAATTCGTGATACCAGATGTCGCGTCCGGCAACGAGATTGCACGGCTCGTCATTGCGTTTGACGACGACCACTTTTTCGATGCTCGGAGTTTTTTGCAACGCAGCGTCAGCGATGGCTTTGAGTGGAATGGTTTTTCCGCCGCGTAACGAGACATTCGCCGTTATCAAAATTTTACATGTTGAATCGTTGATGCGATCCGAAAGCGAATCCGCGCTGAACCCGCCGAAGACCACCGAATGAATCGCGCCGATGCGCGCGCAGCCGAGCATGGCGACGGCGGCTTCGGGAATCATCGGCATATAAATCGCCACGCGGTCGCCCTTTTTCACGCCGAGCGATTTCAACGCATTGGCAAATTTGCAAACGTCCGCGTGCAGCTCGCCGTAAGTTATTTTTTTGACTTCATCCTCGCCGTCGCCTTGCCAGATGATCGCAATTTTATCGCGCAATTTGGTTTTGACGTGGCGGTCGAGGCAGTTGACGGTCAGGTTCAATTGCCCGTCCTCAAAAAAAGTGTGCTCGATTTTTTTCGCAGACGAATCCCAGATAAATTTTCCGGCAACGGTCGGTTTCTTAAACCACTCCAAAGTCTCCGCCTGTTCGAGCCAGAATTTTTCCGGCTCACGAATTGAGCGTTCGTAAAGCGCATTGAATTCCGGCGCATTGATGAGCGCGCGTTTCAAAACTTCCGGCGACGGCGGAAACGTGCGGCCTGCTTGTTGCAGTGATTCAGTGGAAATGGTTTTGCTGGGCATCGTCATGGTGTTTGGATTCCTTCCACGATTTTAATTTCGTCATCAGTCAGGCCGTAAAGTTCATAAACCAACGAATCAATTTGTCCGTCCAGCGTCTTGCATTTGTTCTCGTAAAAATCTTTGTCGCCGTCGGTTTTGGCGGCGGAAATTGCTTTTTGGCCTCAAGCATTTTTTCAACAAGGGAAACCAGTTTGTCGTGACGCGCTTTGTCGGCTGAATTTTTGAGATCTAATTGCGGAATTGGCAATTCACGAAATGATCGCAGGGAAATTCTTGGAAAAAGGCGTTGTTTTCCTTTTTCTGTCGTGGACTCAACGTAGTAGCCAATAAGGCGCGAATTCAAAATGCCCAAAATAAATTTCAAGTTTGTTTTGTCTGAACGAAAAATTATGACTGCCTTGTTCGGCGCGTGTTCTTCCTCGGTATAAGCACAAATCAATGTTTTGCCGGTGATTTCGCGGACGACAATTCGCGGGCCGGACAAAAATTCAGGCGGCGGTTTGTGATAGCAATGATCGCCATACTTTGCCCATTCGTTGAATTCTGAAACAAATTCATAACGACGTATGTTTTTGCCGCCCGATTCCGGCAGCCAACCTTTCCCGCGATTTCTGGAAGAATGGTAAATCCGATTTTCCATTTCCGCCTTCGAGTGCAGAGAATTGTGGTAAATCTGCATTCCAAGAACGTATTTGCCAAAATTTCCCAATGATTGGGAATGTGTTTTCATTTTGGCAATCCAAGATGTTTCTGCCGCCTTTGGTCTCGTGAATGCAAAATCGTTTGTTGCCTTCCACGCCGAAATCGAAACAAGCGATTGACTAATTTCAGCATTTGCAAGGGATTGGAATGATGGATGAGGCGTTTCATCTTCAATCCACTCAACTTGCTCATTGCCAGATTTATTCTTGGTAACAAGAATGATGCTGTTGACATGCGCTGTGGCGAAAACTTGTCCTTGAAAAGAAACAACAGCCAGTGGACTTGATTTGCGAAGTAAAAATTCACGGCAGCGCTTGTAAGCTGGCGTCATTAACATAGACGCTGGAATGATCATTCCAAAGAGACCGCTCGAATTTAACAACTTGTGAGCGCGTTCGATAAAATATTTGTAAAGGTCTGGCTTTCCTTCGTCCGTTTCAAAATTTTGCTGGAGATATTTTTTCTCTTTTCCAACTTCCACCATTACATATGGCGGATTGCCGACAATCGCGTCGAAGCCGCCCTCGCATTCCATTTCCGGCAGCACAATTGATTTTTGATTTTTCTTTTTCCGGTAACTCACTTCGCCATAACTGCCGTGCAATGGCATTCCGCCGGGCACGTTATGTTCCACGTCGCCAGGAGACGCTTCGCGCAATTCGCCGCCGGAAGTTTTGCGCCGGAAAATTTTTGGGAAGCGTTGCGCGAAATCCAGCGGGTTCAGTTTCTTTTCCTCTTCCGCGCTGAATTTGCCAGTGTCCAAAATATCCGGGCCGATGAGCGAGTTGCCGCAAATTATATTTTCAGTCAGCGGCGGCAGAAGCGTGTAGTGAAATTCATTTTGAAACGCATAAGCCGAGCCGAGCGTTTCATCTTCAAGCAATTTCAAATAGAGCGAAAGCTGCGCGACTTCGACGGCCTGCCGGTCAATGTCCACACCGTAGATGTTGTTGCGCAAAATTTCCTGTTTCTTTTTCAACGAAAGATGAAGTCCGCCGTCCCGCTGGATGCAGTCGCCTCTTTTCACCTTGCCGGGATTTTCGTTGTAATGCTTCGCGTGATAGCGCAGCAATGAATCAAAAACTTCCAGCAGGAACGAACCACTGCCGCAGGCGATGTCGGCAAAGTGCATTTCGGCTATTTCGGCGGGCGTTTTGCCTTCAATGGCCTTGCCGACAGTGTTGGCGACAATGTAACGAACGATGTATTCAGGCGTATAATAAACACCACCAGCTTTGCGGACTTCTGGCTTTTCAACAATTCGCGCGCCGTCAGTAATGATTTTGCCGAGGAAACCTTCGTAAATACTGCCAAGAATATGAATCGGAATGGTGGCAAAATTGTAGGGCGAAGTCGGATCGGAAAGTTCCTCGCAAATAATGCGGAATGGTTTTTCGTCAACCTGAAAACGGGGCGCGTCGAGAATTTCATGCCGTTTGAAAACGACGCCGTTGTAAGTGCGGTCGAGGTTGAGCGAGACGCGGACGAAATCTTCCCACGCACTGCCGCCATTTTCACCGAAGTGCTCGACGTGCCGGTGCGGTTCAATTTGTTTGTCTTCGAGAAAACGGATGAACACGAGCCGGTCAATGGTGCGTTGCGTTACTTCGGTCAATTGCTCGCTGTTAAGATTTGGATTTTTTGACTTGAACGCCTTGGCGAGCATTTCCCGATAGCCGTCCAATTCGATGAGGAACGCTTCATCGGGACTTTGATCACCGCCCTTGAACAGTTCGCGCCGGAAAATTTTGCTTTTCGGCTTCGGCAGTTCTTCGGCACGTTTTGCCAGAGAGTTGTTTGCGACAGCTTCACGGGAAAAGAGCCAGTAGATTTCCGCAAACTTTTCCGAGTCTGCATAATCAGCATAGCTGAATTTTTTGACAACTCGGCTCAAGGTGTCGCCGATATGCGGCTTGAAACGGCTGTCGAGAACGTGAAGCTCGTCGAAGTTGGTCAGAATGGCCAACGGTGTCTTGCCACTCCAGCCGTAACGCAGCGTTTGGAAATAATTTTCAACTGAACCAAATTCACCATGCGGCTTTTTGGCTTCGGAAAAAAACCGGATGTCATGGAAATTCGGCGACAGAAAAAAAGCGTAATCGGCGCGGCGTTGAGAACCGGATTCGTTCTTTTCAATTTTGACTTCCTGTTCGTAAGGATTTTTCTGCGCGTCGTGATTCACGTCCCAGCCAAGCGCGATAAAAAATTTGTCTATGAAATCTTTGCGCGCCTGTGCTTCGGAAAATTGCGCGGAAAGATAAAAGTTTTCATTGGCTTTGAAATCAGCAACCAATTCTTTTACCTGTGCGAATGCTTCGTCGAAGGCCGTTGGCATTTGCGTGCCAGTGTGCGCGGAAAATTTATCAGCGTCAATCTCGCGTCGGAATTGTTCAACCAATCGCCTCGCGCATGGCGGCGAAATAATCTTTGCCCGTCGCTTCGGAAACCGGTTGCTTGGATTTTTCGTCCGAATGCTCGACGAGTTCTTCCGGCAATTCCTTCAAAAACGGCGACGGCTGGCAAGGCAGCAACTGGCCGTATTTTTTGCGCCCGCCACAATGCGAAATCGTCAGCGTCAGCATCGCGCGCGTGACGGCGACGTAAAATAATCTGCGTTCCTCGTCCAGCGTGTCTTCGAGTTTCGAGCGCGAATGCGGCAGCAAGCCGTCTTCCAGCCCGACAATGTAGACGTGCGGAAATTCCAGTCCCTTGCAACTGTGCATCGTGATAAGCGTGACGGCGTCGCCTTTGTTTTCCTCCTCGTCCTCGCGGTCGCTGTCGAGCGTGATGTCTTCGAGAAATTTTTCCAGCCGCTCGGACAACGGCGCGTCCGGCGGCGAACTGCCGTCGAGCGTCGCAATAATTTCTTTCAAGTTGCGAACGCGGTCATCGCCATTTTCTTTATCTTTTTCCGAGCGGCGCAGTTCGTTGAAGTAACCGATCTCGTCGAGAAATTTTTCTGCCCACAGTGCGAGCGTGAAAGTTGTAGTGGCACGGGCATCTTGCCCGTGAGTTTCTAAAACTGCCGACGATTATCGCACGGGCAAGATGCCCGTGCCACTATTCAACTGCGCCCGCGTGCGTTCGATAAATTCCACAAACGTCTCAATGCTTTTGCGTGTGTTCGCCTGAAACGTCGTCGTGACGAGCGGATTTTTCATCGCGCTGAAAACGGACGACTTGCGTTCATGGCTCGCGCCGAGCAGGCGTTCCATCGTCACGTCGCTCAAGCCGCGCGCGGGCACGTTCGCGATGCGCAGCAGGCTGATGTCGTCGTGCGGATTGATGAACATCTTCAGGTAGGCGAGAAAATCCTTCACTTCGCGCCGGTCAAAAAAACTTTGGCCGCCGATCAAATGATAACGCACGCCGGACTTGCGCAATTCCGTTTCGAGCGGACGCGATTGCTGGTTCGTGCGAAAAAGAATCGCGCAATCCTGCCACGGCGCGCGGCGCGTGAGCCGGAGAAATTCGATCTGCACGACGATTTCGCGCGCCTCGGCCTCGTCGTTGTCGTAAGTCTGTAACTGGATTTTCGCGCCCGTGCCTTTTTGCGACCAAAGCTGTTTTATATGTTGTCGGACGTTATTTTTGATGATGGCGTTCGCGGCGTTCAGAATCGTCATCGTGCTGCGATAATTTTGTTCGAGCTTTATAATTTTGATTTCGGGAAAATATTTTCCCATGTCGCGCAGGTTGGCGACTTCCGCGCCGCGCCAGCCGTAAATGCTCTGGTCATCATCGCCGACGACGCACAGATTCCGATGCTCAACAGTCAGCGCGTGGACTAATTGAAACTGCGCGGCGTTCGTGTCCTGATATTCGTCCACCATGACGTAACGATATTTCGCGCGGCAGGCTTCGAGCGCGTCGGGATGTTCGCGGAACAGCCGCAACGTGAGCAGAATCAGATCGTCGAAGTCCACGGCATTGCAGGCGTGCAGCGCGGATTCGTAACGCTTGGCGATGTGTTCGGCCAACGCGCGAATATTTTCATCGCCGAAAACTTTTGAGTTCTCGCCGCCGTTCTTGAATTTGCTCAACATGGCCAGCACCGCGCCGGGATCGGTCTTCTCGCCTTTCGCGGAGATGTTCGCCAGGATTTTTTTGACCGCACTTAATTGTTCCGATTCATCGTAGATGACGAAATTCTTTTTGTAGCCGAGCTTTTCGATGTGCTGGCGAAGAATTCTCACGCATAAAGAATGAAACGTGCAAATCGTCGGACGATCATCCTTCTGACTTCCGACTTCTGACTTCTGACTTCGCTTCGGCAACAGCTTGTTCACGCGCTCCCGCATTTCACGCGCGGCCTTGTTCGTGAACGTGACGCCCAAAATATTTCCCGGCGCAATCCCGCGCTCGACCATATAAGCGATGCGGAACGTGATGACGCGCGTCTTGCCCGTGCCTGCGCCCGCCAAAATCAAAACCGGGCCACGAATGGTTTCGGCGGCCAAGCGTTGCTGCGGATTGAGCGTGTTCAGATTCACCATCGGGCGCGGAGTTTAATTTGCGCCGAAGCGAACGCAAGCGCGCAACCAATTTTTAACCACGGATGGACACGGATAAACACGGATGAAAAAGTTTTTACGCGAATTTCGCCAATTATCGCGAATTAAATTCCGTTCCAAAAATTCGCGTCAATTCGCGGAATTCGCGTCAAGCATCCGTGTTAATCCGTGTCCATCCGTGGTTGAAATTCTTTTCTTAAAATAAAAAATAAGTTGCGCAACCCACGCTTCACGGCTTAAAGGTTTGCTTCGTCGCATGGGCAAAACACTCATCATCGCGGAAAAACCGTCGGTCGCCGGGGACATCTCCAAGGCGCTCGGCAAGTTTGAGAAGAACGCGGACTTCTACGAAAATGACCACTACGTCATCTCGTCGGCAGTCGGCCACCTGCTCACGATCGCCGTGCCGGAACAGTTCGAGGTGAAGCGCGGCAAATGGACTTTTGCGAATCTGCCGGTCATCCCGCCGCACTTTGATCTGCTGCCCATCGAGAAAAACGAGGCGCGGCTGAAAGTTTTGGTGAAGCTCATCAAACGCAAAGATGTCACCGCGCTCGTGAATGCCTGCGACGCCGGGCGCGAAGGCGAATTGATTTTCCGTTACATCGTTCAATACGCGAAGGCCAAGCAGCCCATCCAGCGTCTCTGGCTGCAATCCATGACGCCGGCGGCGATCCGCGATGGCTTCGCGCACTTGCGCACGGACGGCGAAATGATTCCGCTCGCGGATGCGGCGACGTGCCGCAGCGAAAGCGACTGGCTCATCGGCATCAACGGCACGCGCGCGATGACGGCGTTCAATTCCAAGACCGGCGGTTTTCATCTCACGACGGTTGGCCGCGTGCAGACGCCGACGCTGGCGATCCTCGTCGAGCGCGAGGAGAAGATTAAAAAATTTATTTCGCGCGACTATTGGGAAATCCACGGCACGTTCGGCGCGGAGGCAGGCGAATATGTCGGACGCTGGTTCGACGAAAAATTTTCCAAGAAAGATGGCGACGAGCAATCGAAGCAGGAACGCGTCTGGAATGTTTCATTTGCTGAAGCCATTAAAACGAAATGTCTCGGCAAGCCGGGCATCGTCACGGAAGAAAGCAAGCCGACGACTTCGATGTCGCCGCAACTTTACGATTTGACGACCTTGCAGCGCGAGGCGAACGGACGATTCGGTTTTTCTGCAAAAAATACTTTGGGACTCGCGCAGGCGCTTTACGAAAAACACAAGGTGCTGACATATCCGAGAACGGATTCGCGCGCGTTGCCGGAAGATTATTTGGAAACGGTCAAGACGACGCTGGGAATGCTGGCGGAAACGAATTATCGCACGCCGGCGGAAACGATTTTGAAGAACGGCTGGGTGCGCCCGAACAAACGCATTTTCAATAATGCAAAAGTTTCGGATCACTTCGCGATCATTCCCACGCTTATCGCGCCAAAAGCGTTGAGCGAGCCGGAGCAAAAACTTTACGACCTCGTCACGAAACGTTTTCTCGCGATTTTTTATCCGGCGGCGGAATTTCTCGTGACCACGCGCATCACGCGCGTCGAAAACGAGCCGTTCAAGAGCGAAGGCAAAGTGATGGTCAACGCCGGCTGGCTCGCGGTCTATGGCAAGGAAGCCGCCGAGTCCGACGACACGCCGACGCTCGCGCCGGTCAAGGCAGTCGAAATCGTGAAGACGGAAAAAATCGAAGTCGAGGCGAACGTCACCAAACCGTCGGCGCGCTATTCCGAAGCGACGCTGCTCGGCGCGATGGAAGGCGCGGGCAAACTGATTGATGACGAGGAGTTGCGCGAAGCGATGTCGGACAAAGGTCTCGGCACGCCCGCGACGCGCGCGACCATCATCGAAGGTTTGATCTGGGAAAAATACGTCGTGCGCAACGGCCGCGAATTGCAGCCGACGGCGAAGGCGTTTTCCATCATCACGCTGCTGCGCGGTTTGCAAATTCCACAGCTCTGCTCGCCGGAACTCACCGGCGAATGGGAATTCAAATTGAATCTTATGGCGCGCGGCAAGATGAAGCGCGACGAATTCATGAAGGAAATCGCCGACGCGACGCGCGACATCGTGGCGAAGGCCAAGAGCCACGAGAGCGACACGGTGCCGGGCGATTACGGCAAGCTGAACGTGCCATGTCCAAAATGCGGTGGCGAGATTTTGGAGAACTACAAAAAATTTCAGTGCCAGAAATGCGATTTCAGTTTGTGGAAAATCGTGGCGAGCCGGCAGTTGGAAATTTCCGAGGTCGAGGAACTCATCAGCAAAGGCACAGTCGGGCCGCTGCAAGGTTTTCGCAGCAAGCAGGGATTTCCGTTCGCCGCCATTATTAAAATGGGCGCGGAGTTCAAGCCGGAGTTTGATTTTGGGAACGATAAAAATGCGGACGGCGGAGATTCCGCGCCAATTGATTTTACCGGCAAGGAACCGCTCGGCAAATGTCCGAAGTGCGGCGGGCGCGTGTTTGACGGCGGGATGAATTATCTTTGCGAAAATGCGACGGGCGCGGCGAAAACCTGCACGTTCAAGACCGGAAAAATAATTTTACAGCAGCCAATCGAGGCGGCGCAGGTAAAAAAAATGCTGGAGACGGGCAAGACGGATTTGCTCACGAAATTCATCTCGAAGAAAAACAATCGCGCGTTCAAGGCGTTCCTCGTGATCAAGGACGGCGGCACGGCGTTCGAGTTCGCGCCGCGCGAACCCAAGGCGGGCAAAACGAAAGATGGAACGCCGCGCGAACCGTTGCCGAAGATTGATTTCACCGGCAAAGAGCCAATCGGCAAATGTCCGAAGTGCGGCGGCAACATTTTCGACACGGAGCAAGGTTATCTCTGCGAAAATTCCCAACGCGATGCAAAAGCGTGCAAATTCAAGATCGGAAAAACGATTTTGGAACAGCCGATCGAACTCGCGCAGGCGCAGAAAATCCTCGCCGACGGCAAAAGTGATTTGCTCGACAAATTTATTTCCAAAGCCGGCAAGCCGTTTCCGGCATACCTCGTGATGGATGCGAAGGGCAAAATCACTTTCGATTTTCCGCCGCGTGATGAATAAAAACTATTTCACTTGAAGAACGCGCGGCCAGCGAAGGTAAAAAATCTTTCTCCCTTCGCCATCTTCGCATTCGTCGCGCGACATTTTCTCAAAGTGCAACTTCACTTCAAAGAATCCGGGCAGGGCAAGGCGCTGATTTTATTGCACGGGCTGTTTGGTTCGGCGGACAACTGGCATTCCATCGCGCAGCGGCTGGCGGAAAAATTTCAGGTTTTCGCTTTGGATCAGCGCAATCACGGTCAGTCACCGCATAGCGACGAAATGAATTATGCGCTGATGGCGGGGGATTTAAATGAATTTATGGCCGCGCGCGGAATTGAAACTGCGTTTGTAATTGGCCACTCGATGGGCGGCAAAACGGCGATGCAGTTCGCATTGCAATTTCCAGGTCGGGTTGAAAAATTGATCGTCTCCGACATGTCGCCGCGCGTTTACGCGCCGGAGCATGACAAAATCTTCGCCGCGCTGCTCGCGCTCAATTTGAAAACATTTCCGACGCGTCAGAAAATTGAAGAAGCGCTCGCGCCGGAAATTCCGGGTCTCAATCTGCGCCGGTTTTTGCTGAAAAATCTTGGACGAGATTCTGCCGGTGGATTTTTTTGGAAAATGAATTTACGCGGTCTTTGGGAAAATTATCCGCAACTGGGCAACGCGATTTCCGCTTCGGTTTCGTTCACAAAGCCGACGCTGTTCATTCGCGGCGAAAAATCAAATTACATCAATGAAACTAACGAACCGTTGATTCATGAACTGTTTCCGCAGGCAGAAATCCAAACCATCATCAGCGCGGGGCATTGGGTTCACGCCGACCAGCCGGGGGAATTTTTGAAATGCGTTTTGAAATTTTTGGCTGGTTAAATTAATCGCGGATGACGCGGATTGAATCGTCCGCGCAATCCGCGTAATCTGCGGTTCAAGTGGAAAATAAATCGGAGCAGACAAAAATTGAAATCGGCGACAAGTGGATTTCAAAATTCCTTGCGCACCTCGCGACGGATCGCGGCGCGTCGGTTTATACGCAACGGAATTACCAGCAGGCATTGACGGAATTCTCGCGCTGGCATTTTGAAGAACGAAAGTCGCCGACGGTTTGGGACAAACTTCAGCGCGATGATTTTCGCAGCTTCCTGAGATTTCTCGGACGGAATAATTTGAGCCGCGCGGCGGTGCAGCTTCGCTTTTCCGCGTTGCGGACGTTTTACAAATTTCTCATCCGGCATGGCGCGGCTGAAAGTTCGCCGATCAAAAATCTTTCGCTGCCGAAACTGGAAAAACGGCTGACAAAATTTTTGACGAAGCAGCAGATGGAAGCGTTGCTTATCGCGCCGTTCGAGCTTTTGAAAATCCAAAAGACAAAAAAAGCCGGCCGGCCGGTTTCTCAAATCGCCGCGTTGCGCGACGTTGCGGTTCTCGAAACGATTTATTCCTGCGGCCTGCGCGTGAGCGAGCTGTGCGGTCTGCGTGTGGATGACGTTGACTGGAGCGAGCAAATCGTGCGCGTGCGCGGCAAGGGCAAAAAGGAACGGCTCGTGCCGATCGGCCGGCCGGCGTTGATGGCGATCCAAGATTATTGGAATACTTTCAAACAACCGCCGGGCGGCGCGGCGCCGATTTTTTTCTCCGAAACAAAAAAACGCGCGCCGCTCGCGCCGATCCAGCTTGCGCGGCGGTTGAAACAATTTCTCGCCATCGCCGGGCTGGATCCGGGTTTGACGCCGCACAAGTTGCGGCACAGTTATGCGACGCATTTGCTGGACGCGGGCGCGGATCTGCGGAGCGTGCAGGAACTGCTCGGCCACGCGCATCTCGTCACGACGCAGGTCTACACGCACGTCACGACGGAGCGGTTGAAGAAAGCTTACGACGCGGCGCATCCGCGGGCGTGAAGATAAAAATGGACGCGCGGGGAAAGGTCAGCGGGAAATTTTTTGATGCCAAATAAAAATAAAAAAGCTGTTGACAGTAAAAATGGAGAGGAATAGTTTATTGCCCGTCAGAGCCGTAAAAAGTCATTAAGCCGATCGCCCCTCGAATTTTCGAGAGAAAATAAAGAGGGGATTGGTTTTTTGTCGTTTTGCGTATCGGGCTTGAACGAGAAGATTTTTGGATGCCCATGTAGCTCAGTTGGTAGAGCACGTCCTTGGTAAGGACGAGGTCATCAGTTCAATCCTGATCATGGGCTCCATTAACAAAACGAAGTAACGAGAACAACACACAACTAACATGGCCAAAGAGCAATTTCAGAGAACCAAACCGCACGTCAACGTCGGCACCATCGGTCACGTTGACCACGGTAAATCCACCTTGACCGCCTCCATTGTCGCCGTGCAATCGCGCAAAGGACTGGCCACGCCGATTTCTTACGCCGACATCACCAAAGGCGGCACCGTGCGTGACGACACCAAGACGGTGACCATCGCCGTTTCGCACGTTGAATACGAAAGCCCGAAGCGCCATTACGCGCACGTTGACTGTCCCGGCCACGCGGATTATGTGAAAAACATGATCACCGGCGCGGCGCAGATGGACGGCGCGATTCTCGTGGTGAGCGCCGCCGACGGCCCGATGCCGCAAACGCGCGAACATATTTTGCTCGCCCGCCAGGTCGGCGTGCCGAGCATCGTGGTTTGCCTGAACAAGGTTGACCTCGCCGACGCCGATTTGCTGGAACTGATTGAAATGGAAATCCGCGAACTGCTGACGAAATACGGTTTCCCCGGCGACAAGACGCCGATCATCCGCGCTTCCGCCACGGCCGCGCTCGAAGGCAAGCCCGAAGGCGAAAAGGCGATTGCTGATTTGCTCGAGGCGTTGGACACGTTTGTGCCCGATCCAGTGCGCGAAATTGACAAGCCGCTTTTGATGTGCGTTGAAGACGTGTTCAACATTGAAGGTCGCGGCACGGTCGTGACCGGTCGCGTCGAACGCGGCATTCTCAAGAAAATGGACGAAGTCGAAATTGTCGGCCTGCGCGAAACCCGCAAGACGACGGCGACGGACATCGAAATGTTCCGCAAGCTGCTCGACAGCGCGAACGCCGGCGACAATGTCGGAGTGCTTTTGCGCGGCACGAAAAAAGAAGAAGTCGAACGCGGCATGGTTCTGGCCAAGCCCGGTTCGATCAAGCCGCACACGAAGTTCAAGGCGGAAGTCTATGTGCTTTCAAAAGATGAAGGTGGCCGTCACACGCCGTTCTTCACGAATTATCGTCCGCAATTTTATTTCCGCACGAGTGATGTGACCGGCACGTTGAATCTGCCCACTGGCATTGAAATGGTGATGCCGGGAGACAACGTCACGGTGGACGTGGAGTTGCAGAAGCCGGTCGCGATGGAAAAAGGTTTGCGTTTCGCGATCCGCGAAGGCGGTCGCACCATCGGCGCCGGACGCGTGGCGGAAATCGTCGCGTAAACGGTGTTTTTAATCCGGGAGCTGGAGATTGAATTTCTCCGGCTCCCTTTTTGTCCAAAAATTTTGACGGATTCGACGGTGTAGGGCGTTAGCTCAATTGGTAGAGTAGCGGTCTCCAAAACCGTTGGTTGCAGGTTCAAGTCCTGCACGCCCTGCCAGCCGGAGAGGTGGCAGAGTGGTCTATTGCGGCGGTCTTGAAAACCGCTTCAGGCGAAAGCCTGACGGGGGTTCGAATCCCTCCCTCTCCGCCAGAAAAGATTGTTTGTGAGTAATACTGAAATTTTAATTTTAGCGGTCGTCATCGGCGGCGTGTTCGGCCTCCTTTGGTGGCAGGGACAGCTCCAGCGTATCGCCGTCTACGTTCAGGAAACGCGCGAGGAATTGAAAAAATGCTCATGGCCGACGTGGGACGAGTTGAAAGGCTCGACGCTGCTGATCGCCATTGCCATCGTTTTGATGGGCGTGTTCACGTATGTGATCGATCGAATCCTGATTTTTATTTTCATTCAACATTGAGCACCATGCGCAACCAGTGGTTCATCATCCAGACGCTTTCCGGGCAGGAGAACAAGGTCAAGGACAGCATCGAGAAACGCGTCAAGACCGACGAGATGCAGGATTACGTCAAGGAAGTCCTCGTGCCGATGGAAAAAGTCGTGGAAGTCCGCAACCAGAAAAAAACCGTATCGAGCCGCAAATTGTGGCCGGGTTACGTTTTCGTGGACATGGTGTTGCTGGATGAAAACAACCGCATCATCGAGAAGCCCTGGTATTTCATCAAGGAAACGCAGGGCGTGATCGGATTCGTCGGTGGCGAACCGCCGGTGCCGACGCCGAGCGAGGAAGTCGAATCCATCAAGGTTCAGATTTCCGCGTCGGAAGAAACGGAAAAACCGAAGGTCAATTTTGCGGTCGGCGAGACGATCAAGATCAACAACGGTCCGTTCCTGAATTTCAGCGGCGTGATCGAGGAAATTGATCCGGATCGCGGCAAGTTGAAAGTGACCGTGAACATTTTCGGACGCAATACGCCGGTTGAATTGGAATACTGGCAGGTGGAAAAAGCGTAAATTTGTAGCGGCGGCTCGGCAGAGCGCCGCTAAATAAAAAAATTGCGGCGGTCTGCCGACGCGCCGCTACGAAGAAAAATTTTATATGGCGAAGAAGATTACAGGACAAATCAAATTGCAGATTCCCGCCGGTCAGGCGAATCCCGCGCCGCCGGTCGGCCCGGCGCTCGGTCAGCACGGCGTCAACATCATGGCATTCTGCAAGGAATTCAACGCGGCGACCAAAAACGACGCGGGACTGGTGATTCCCGTGGTCATCACGGTTTATCAGGACAAGTCGTTCACGTTCATCACCAAGTCGCCGCCGGCGTCCATCCTGCTGAAAAAAGCGGCGGGCATCCCCGCCGGCTCGAAAGTGCCGAACAAGGACAAAGTCGGCAAGGTCACGCGCAAACAGGTTTTGGACATCGTGAAGATGAAGGCCAATGATATGAATTCTTCCTCGGAAGAAGCGGCGTTCCGCGTCATTTCGGGAACGGCGCGCAGCATGGGAATTGAAGTGGTCGGTTAAATAAAAATACAATCGCGGGAGAGCCAAAAGCTCGCATGCACCGCACCAAATAAAAATGCCCAGTAAACGATTCAAGAAAGCCCTCGAAGTTGTGGACGCCAAAAAAGCGTATGTGTTGAAAGACGCCGTCGGCGTGCTCGCAAAATTTCCGAAGGCGAAATTCAACGAGACGATTGACCTCGCGTTTCATCTCGGAGTGGATCCGAAGCAGTCCGACCAGATGGTTCGCGGCACAGTTCCGTTGCCGCACGGCAGCGGCAAGACGGTGCGCGTCCTGGTTTTCACGCGCGACGGCAACGCGGCGGACGCCGCCAAGGCTGCGGGCGCGGAATACGTCGGCTTCGAGGACATGATCGCCAAGTGCGTGAGCGGCTGGGCGGATTTCGACGTGGCGATCGCCACGCCGGAAGCGATGATTGAAGTCCGCAAGCTCGGCAAAGTTTTGGGACCGCGCGGCCTGATGCCGAATCCGAAAACTGGAACCGTGACGGACGACACGGCGAAAGCGGTGAAAGAAGTCAAAGCCGGTCGCGTCGAATTTAAAACGGACAAAGCCGGAAATGTTCACGTCATTGTCGGCAAGGCGTCGTTCAAACCGGAACAGCTTGAAGAAAATGCGCGCGCGGTCATCGAGGCCGTCGCCAAGGCGCGTCCGAACAGCGTCAAAGGCGATTACATTAATTCCTGCACGCTCTCGGCGACGATGAGTCCGGCGGTGCGCGTGGACATCCGCGAATTTTCAACCAATTAAAAATAGGATTTGAGTCATGCGTGCTGAAAAACAAATTTTGACGAAAGAATACACCGTCCGTTTGAACGCCTCGCCGTTCTTCGTCGTGGTGGGTTATCAAGGGCTGAAAGTCGCCCATTTGACCGAGTTGCGGAAACGCCTGAAACAGGCGGGCGCGGAAGTTCACGTGGTCAAAAATTCCATCTTCCGCATCGCGGCCAAGGAAGCCGGCGTCGCGGAATTGAACGGTTCGCTCGCGGGCCAGCTCGCCGTCGTGACCGGGCAGAAGGACATTTCCGCCGCCGCCAAGGCGCTGAAAAATTTCGGCGCGGAATTCGACAAGCTAAAGGTGAAGTTCGGTTTCCTGAACAACCAGCGGCTTGACGAGTCTGCGATTGTGGCTTTGGCGGATTTGCCGAGCCTCGACGTTTTGCGCGCGAAAATTCTGGGCCTGCTCGTCGCTCCGGCGACGAAGCTGGTGACTTTGATCAACACGCCGGCCGTGCAATTGGCGCAGGTCATCAAGGCGAAGGCCGAAAAGGCCGAATAAAAAATTTCCGGTTTGAAATTTCAAATCGGAGCAACAACAAACAACAACAACGTAAATCGTCGGTTTGCAGGCCGTGAACTGAAATTCGCCGTGGCCGCGGCGGACGACGAGACGACAGAAAGAAAAAGTAATATGGCTGACTTAGCAAACATCGTGGAAGAATTGAGCAAGCTGACGGTTCTCGAAGCCGCTGACTTGGTGAAACAACTTGAAACAAAATGGGGCGTTTCCGCCGCCGCGCCCGTCGCGGTTGCTGCCGCAGGTGGTGCCGCCGGTGGTGCCGCTCCGGCTGCCGCGGCTGCGAAAGATACGTTTGACTTGATTCTTGTTTCCGTTCCGGCGGACAAGAAAATCGCGGCGATCAAAGCCGTGCGTGAAGTCAAAGCCGGCCTCGGTCTGGCGGAAGCCAAGGCGCTGGTCGAAGGCGCTCCGAAGCCGTTGCTCGAAGGCGCGAACAAGGCCGACACCGATGCCGCCAATAAAAAGCTCGAGGAAGCCGGCGCCAAAGTGGAAGTCAAGTAATTGCCGAATGTTGGGCGGCGCTCCTGCCATTGCGGGACGCCGCCCGTTTCCGCTCTGCGGAAAATTTATTTTATCAAAGTTACGAACGGAAAAAATTTCAGTTCGAAAGTGGCAGGCCAGCCGTTGAACGCGGCGCGCTTGCCTTGTGTCGTTAAGTAAATAAAAGCGGCGTGGCGCTGTTGCCACGCCCAACGAGAAAGTCCAAATGCCATCGCGAGCCACAGAACGTATCAACTTCGGCAAGATCAAAGAAATCGTCGTGCCCCCGAACATGATCGAGTTGCAGACCAATTCCTACAAGGAATTCCTGCAAGCCGACGCGTCGCCGAAAAAACGCAACAAGCACAACGGCCTTGAATCCGTGTTCCGCGAAGTCTTTCCCATCGAAAGCTACGACGGCAAATGCGTGCTCGATTATGATTCCTACGAGATCGGCGAGCCGAAGCTCGACTGGCTCGAATGCCTGCGCGAAGGCCTGACCTACGGCGCGCCGCTTTACGTCACGTTCCTGCTCAAGGAAGAAGGCAAGAGCGCCAAGGAAGAAAAAGTGTTCATGGGCGAGCTGCCCTTGATGACGCCGCAAGGCACGTTCGCGATCAACGGCGCGGAACGCGTCGTCGTCTCGCAATTGCACCGCTCGCCCGGCATCGCGTTCGAGGCCACGCAGCACCCGAACGGAAAAATGCTGCACAGCTTCCGCGTCATTCCCGATCGCGGTTCCTGGTATGAAGCGCAATTCGACACGAGCGATTTGCTTTACGTTTATCTCGACCGCAAAAAACGCCGCCGCAAATTTTTGACGACGACGTTGTTCCGCGCGCTGTCGTTTCTGGATGTTGAAGGCACGGTCAACATGAAGAGCAAGGACAACGGCGAAAAAACGCGCGGCTCTGACGAGGAAATTTTGAAGCTGTTCTACACCATTGAGGAACTGACGGTGAAAGAAGCCGAGAAGCTCGAGGATTTGCAGAACCGCGTTTTGGTTCATGACGCGACCGACGAGGAAAAAGGTCTCGTCGTCGCGCGCGCCTTCGAGCCGTTGTCGAAGGCCGTTGTCAAACAGATCGCCGAACTCGGCATCACCAAGATCAAAGTCGTGGACACGTCCGTGGACGAAGGCATCATGATTAAATGCCTGAAAAAAGATCCGGCGAAAAACGAAGAAGAAGCGCTGAAAGACATTTATCGTCGCTTGCGTCCTGGAGATCCACCAACCGCCGCGAACGCGCGCGCGTTGCTCAAGCGTTTGTTCTTTGATCCGAAGCGTTACGATCTCGGTCGCGTCGGTCGTTACAAGATCAATCAAAAACTTGGTCTCAAGGATAAGGAAGAATCGCGCATCTTGACCAAGGACGATTTGGTCGCCGCCACGAAATATTTGCTCCGCCTCAAAAAAGGCGAGGGTAGCGTGGATGACATTGACCATCTTGGCAGCCGCCGCATCCGCACGGTCGGCGAATTGCTCGCGAACCAGTGCCGCGTCGGACTTTCGCGCACGGAACGGCTCGTGAAAGAACGCATGACATTGTTCGATCAAAGCGTCGAACAAATGTCGCCGCAAAAACTGATTAATCCTAAAGCGCTCTCCGCTGTGATCCGCGATTTCTTTGGTCGCAGCCAATTGTCGCAGTTCATGGATCAAATCAATCCGCTCGCGGAACTCACGCACAAACGCCGCTTGTCGGCGCTTGGACCAGGCGGCTTGTCTCGTGATCGCGCGGGCTTTGAAGTCCGCGACGTTCATCCGTCGCACTACGGCCGCATTTGTCCGATTGAAACGCCCGAAGGCCCGAACATCGGCCTCATCGCGTCGCTCGCGACGTTTGCACGCATCAACGATTTCGGCTTTCTCGAAACGCCGTATCGCAAAGTTGAAAACGGCAAGGTCACGGAAAAAATTGATTACCTGACCGCCGATCGCGAGGAACAATTTATCGTCGCGCAGGCGAACTCGTTGATTGACGACAAGGGACATTTCCTGACCGACCGCGTCGTCTGCCGCTCGCGCACGGACTTCATTGACGTGGAGCCGGCGCGCGTGGATTACATGGACGTTTCGCCGAAACAGCTTGTTTCGATCGCCGCGTCGCTGATTCCGTTTCTCGAACACGACGATGCGAACCGCGCATTGATGGGTTCGAACATGCAACGCCAAGCTGTGCCATTGCTCGTCACCGAAGCGCCGCTCGTGGCGACCGGTCTCGAAGACCGCGTGGCGCGCGATTCACGCGCGGTCGCCGTCTCGGACGAAAGCGGCAAGGTCGCATCCGTCACCGGCAGCCAGGTCATCATCACCGAGGATGGTAAATTGCCGGAAACGAAAAAAAGAATTAAACACGATCCGGCGAACGGCGTTCACGTTTATCCGATCCGCAAATTCATGCGCTCGAACGCCGCGACCTGCATCAACCAGAAAATTCTGGTCAGCAAGGGCGATCACGTCAAAAAAGGCCAGGTCATCGCCGACGGTCCTTGCACGGACAACGGCGAACTCGCGCTCGGTCGCAACGCGCTCGTCGCGTTCATGCCGTGGAACGGCTACAACTTCGAGGACGCGATTCTGATTTCTGAACGCATCGTGAAGGAAGACATTTTCACGAGCATTCACATTGATGAATTTGAAGTCGCCGCCCGCGATACGAAACTTGGACCGGAAGAAATCACGCGCGACATCCCGAACCTCGGCGATGAAGCGTTGAAAAATCTCGGCACCGACGGCGTCATCCGCGTCGGCGCGGAAGTGAAGCCCGGCGACATTCTCGTCGGCAAAATCACGCCGAAATCCGAAACCGAACTCGCGCCGGAAGAACGTTTGCTCCGCGCCATCTTCGGTGAAAAAGCGGCGGACGTGAAAGATACTTCGCTGAAAGTTCCGTCGGGAACTTACGGCATCGTCATGGACGTGAAAGTTTCGTCCAAGAAAGACGGCGAACGCACGGTCAAATCCGCTTCGACCGAAGAAAAACGCCACTCGAAGCAAATCGAGGAAGATCACAAAAAGAAGACCGGTGAATTGCATGACCAATTGACGGAAGCATTGAGCAATATTTTGCTCGGCGAAAAAATTCCGCTCGACGTGGTGAATTCCGAGACCGGCGAAATCATCATTCCGGCGAATCGCAAGATCACAAAAACGCTTTTGCGCAAACTCGCGACGGTTTATGACCGCATCGAGATTGATCCGTCGCCGATCCGCAACAAGATCACCGAGATCATCGGCCAGTTCAAAAAACGCTTCGACGATTTGCAGATGCAATACGACGAAGAAATGGAACGCGCCGAGGCCGGCGAAGGCGTGGAGACCGGCATCGTCAAGTCGGTGAAAGTTTATATCGCGTCGAAACGCAAATTGTCCGTCGGTGACAAGATGGCAGGACGCCACGGCAACAAAGGTGTCGTCGCCAAGATCGTCAAAGAAGAAGACATGCCGCATCTCGCGGACGGAACGCCGGTGGAAATTGTTTTGAATCCGCTGGGCGTGCCCTCGCGCATGAACGTCGGCCAGGTTTTGGAAACGCATTTGGGCTGGGCCGCGAAAATTCTCGGCATGAAATTCGCGACGCCGGTTTTCGACGGCATCAAGGAAAAGGACATTCGCGGTTATTTGAAACAGGCCGGATTGCCCGAACACGCCAAGACACATCTTTACGATGGCCGCACCGGCGACCAGTTCGACCAGGAAATCGTCGTCGGCTACATCTACATGATGAAGCTCGGGCATTTGGTCGCGGACAAAATTCACGCCCGCGCGGTCGGTCCGTATTCGCTCGTCACCCAGCAACCGCTCGGCGGCAAGGCGCAATACGGCGGCCAGCGTTTCGGCGAAATGGAAGTGTGGGCGATGGAAGCCTACGGC